>DMTJ01000209.1 GCA_003477185.1 Lentisphaeria bacterium | reverse complement strand
CACCCGCGCATTTCCCCAGCCTAGTCACCGAAGCGCAACGTTACGCCCCACTACGCAGAGTTCTGCTAAGCAATGCCAAAGCTTGCTGACATCCTCGTCCATTCCAAAAAAGATCGAGTGGCACTGTCAGCCGTCCTCTCCTATGAGGGGCACGCGCACACTGTCGAGCAGACCACCCTGCACGAAGATGCCCTTCTCGAAATCGAGCCTCCGGTCTCTGGTGACACGCTCCGCCTTGCCATTATCGGCCGCCTCCATGCCAACAAGCGTTTTGCCATTGCCATCCGGGCATTTCGAATGGCCCAAAGAGACATACCAGCCGCTCTCCGCATCGTGGCGATGATCCCGAGCATGAGCTACTGCAAAAATTGGCCTGGAGAACGACTTGACCGACACCATCGAGTTTACAGGACAGGTACCCGAGAGAGAAATACGGTAACTCCTGCGGGACTGTGACACTACCATCATCGCCTCTGGCGAGGAAGCGGGGCCCTTCGTGGCAATCGACGCGATGGCCGCCGCGCGACCGATCATCTCAACGAATGTGGGCGCCATGCAAAACAGACTGTCTCTTTTCCCCAGCCTCCTCGTCGGCCACAGCGCTGATGAGATCGCAATCGGGCTCCGCGAACTCTGGCATCGCACGCAGGACAGGTCACGTCATCTGGCCTACTGCCGGAGTCTGCGTGCCAGGTATAATTCCCACCACAGACACAAACTAATTTCGCAACAATACAACACTCTGATTCTCAACAGCTTGTCATAGTCTCAGGAAACGCTAAATTCCACCTTTCTAGTGGCCCAAAACTGCAATGCGAGAAGCTTTGAACGAACCCAGCCACACGATCCTAGTTGTTGACGATCGCGTCGAAAATGTCACAGTGGTTTCAGCACACCTCAAGGTGCAGGGGTACAGCACAATCGCCGGTTATAATGGAATTGAGGCGATCGCACTTGCCGTACAGAACCAGCCCAATCTTATTCTGCTCGATGTAGACATGCCCGGAATGGATGGCCTCACTGCCTGCGGCAAGCTCAAAAGAGACCCGCGCACTTCTCATATCCCGATCATCCTTGTTACGGCCCAAGCGGAAACAGAAGACATCGTGCGAGGCCTGGAAGAGGGCGCAGACGATTATCTGAGCAAGCCGTATCGTCCGATGGAGTTGCTAGCACGTGTCCGATCCATGCTCCGCATTCACGACACTCAAGCAGAGCTAAGACGCGTAAACTTGGAATTGGACGACCTTAACAGCATGTTGGAAGAGCGGGTTCTGATCCAGGTTGAGGAATTGGAAAAGGCAAACAGGCTGCGCCGGTTCTTCTCGCCCCAACTCGTAGATGGCATACTCTCCGAAAATCCGGATATCCTCAAGGAACACCGCCGCGAGATCACCATCGTCTTCCTAGACCTGCGCAACTTCACATCATTTACGGAGTTCGCAACACCGCAAGAGGTAATCGCCACCATTCGCGAACTGCACACTCTCGTCGGCCCCATCATTTTCAAATACCGCGGCACCCTCGAGCGCTTCACAGGGGATGGAATGATGGTATTCCTCGGCGATCCAGAACCCATGGCCGATCACGCCTATCAAGCAGCAAAAATGGCACTCGAGATTCGCGACCATGTCGAGCTTTTGCGCTCCAACTGGTCCAAAAAGGGATACGACCTTGCTCTCGGCATCGGCCTCGCCTCCGGAGAAGCCTCGCTCGGGACCATCGGATTCGAAGGGCGGCGCGATTATGCCGCGATCGGCGTCCCCACAAACCTCGCCGCGCGGCTCTGCGGAAAGGCAGCTGGCGGGCAGATCCTTCTATCCCAGCGCTGTCACGAACTCATCGAAGGCCAGATGGAAGCATTCCCAGTTGGCGCAATTGACCTGAAAGGCTTCTCACTTTCTCACGCTGTCTACGAACTCATCGGATAGACTGCTGTCAAAAGCAGCAGACAGTTATGGTCTGGAACCCACTCCAACACATTCTTGCATCATCTGGAAAACCCCAGAACGAACGCAGACTCCACGAGCGCTCGAAACACTGGAAGAAACCCAACCACATTGGCATCATCCTGGACGGAAACCGTCGGTTTGCCCGCGAGCACGCCCTCGCCAGCATCGTCGATGGCCATCGCCGCGGTGCGGACAAAATCAGGCAGGTCCTCGACTGGTGTGTTGAGTATGATACCAAGGTCATCACCATTTGGATCTTTTCTCTCGAGAATTTCGGGCGGAGCGACGACGAAGTAAGTGGCCTCTTTGGGTTGATCGAAACCAAGGTTCGCGAGATGGCCACCGACCCGGATATTCACGCGAAGAAGCTGAAGGTGAATTTCATCGGGCGCACCCATTCCCTCCCGGACTCTCTGCAGCAGGCAATTCAGATCGCTGAGGAGGCCACGCAAGACTACGATAGTTACACCCTCAACGTCGCAATCGCCTACGCAGGCCGCCAGGAAATTGCTGACTCATGCCGAGAGCACTTTCGCGAAAAACTGGCCCAAGGCATTCCGTTCATAGATGCGATCGACTCATTCTCCTGCGATGACATCGAAGCAAATCTCTACACCGCTGGCCAGCCACCACCCGATCTTCTGATTCGCACCAGCGGCGAAGTTCGCCTTTCTGGATTCCTGCTCTGGCAAGCAGCCTACGCAGAGTACTACTTTTGCAATTGCTTGTGGCCAGCGTTTTCCAGGCGCGATCTACTGCTGGCTCTGCAATCATATGACAAGCGACAACGTCGCTACGGCAAGTGAGGTGAATAAGAAGCACCGCGCCGACCAACTCCTGGTGCAAAAAGGCCTCTCCCCATCCATAGAGCAGGCAAGACGCTCGATTCTCGCCGGACAGGTCCGCGTGGGCTCTGACCACGTGGTCCAAGGAGCTAACGAGATGATCCTTGAGGACGCACCACTTCACATCAAGGCACCTTATCCGTACGTAAGCCGCGGAGCAGACAAGCTCCTTCCAGCCCTCGACGCACATCTCCCAAAGCTGAATGGACTCGTGGCTCTGGACATCGGTGCTTCAACCGGCGGCTTTACCGACTTGATGCTCCAACGCGGTGCATCCCGAGTCTATGCGGTAGACGTTGGCACAGCCCAACTGCACCTCAAACTCCGCGAAGACCCCAGAGTTGTTTGCATGGAGAAAACCAATGCGCGGCACTTGACTGCCTCCGACCTCCCCCAACAAGTCGATCTCGTCACCGCCGATGTCTCCTTTATCTCTTTACGAAGGATTCTACCCGCGGCAGTCCAACTAGCAGCAGAGCATGCGTGGTTCTTCCTGCTCATCAAGCCGCAATTCGAAGCCCGTCGTGAAGAGGTGGCCAAAGGCGGCGTAGTCCGCGACGAGTCCATTCGGCAGCGCGTAGTCGACGAGATTGTTGACTTTGCCGCCACTCTGGGTCTCTCAAACATAGACCTCTGTCTTTCCCCTATTCGCGGGCCCAAGGGCAATCAGGAAACAGTCGGCGTCTTTCGAATCGCGTCTTCGAAGAGCGATGAATAAGCCTCTACGGTCTCTGCCCACGAATACTGTTGCGCATGAGCGCGGATCCAGTCGCGATCGAGACACCGGCCCAGTACCTTTTCAATCCCGTCGGCCATTCCCTCGGCGTCATCTGTTGGCACAAGTTCCCCCAGCCGCGCGTCACAGAGAATCTCCGGAATCCCGCCCACTCGAGTTGCCACCGCGGGCGTCCCGCAGGCGAAAGCCTCGCGCAAAACATTTGGAATACCCTCATTTCGACTGGGAATAAGAAGCATTTCTGCGTCTCGCATCTTCGCCGCGACTGCCTCGGGGCCCAATCTCCCTGCAAAGACCACCCGCTCTGCGACCTCAAAATCAGCAGCCAGCGTCCGAGCCGTACTCTGCAACGGCCCATCCCCAATCATGGTAAGCGTCCATTCTGAATCGGGTACTCTGGACTGTAGAACCGCTAGGGCTCGAATCGCAAGAAGTGGATTCTTGACGTCATAAAAATTTCCCACGTATAGCAGCTCTTTGTCCCGCCTCGCGCAGCCTTCCATCGAAAACTGCGACAAATCCACTCCATTATAAATCGCGCGCACGCGATCAGCGGGCGCACCAGCAGCCACCAACTGCTCGGCAATGTCCTTGCTACGCGTCGCTGTGCCGCCAGCGATCCTCACCGCTTCCAAAATCGCTTTACGTCGCGGCCGCATCTTCAGGTAATGATGCACATCCGTTCCTTGAGCAACCATCACAACAGGAACCCCCACACTACCCAATGCACGAACCACACCACAACCGTCCGGAAATAGCCACGGTGCCAAAATCACATCTGGAGAGAATTCGTCCAAAGTTGCAGCCAGCAGTGGACCGATGTCATGACCGAAGAGACGGTGATTCACCAATGAGCCGATCTTGGGAATATAGCGGACCTGCCCCACAGCTGGCTGCAACTCCTCGTCCTCCTTACAGGGAAAAAATTCTGATTTGGAACATCCCAGCAGACGGGTCCGAACAATAATCAGCCGCACGTCATGCGTCTGCGCCAAGTGTCTCACCAACCGTGCGTTATGAATCCCATGCGTCGGCTGGGCCCGGTCCGGGTACAAACTCGTGATAACCAGAACCTTCATGAGCCCGGACGAAAAATCGCGCCCAGATCTGCAGCCCCACTCAAGCCCCAGCTGGGTTCCAAAGCGAATGCCAGTCCGCGCCCCTTTGCATCCACTGTCAGCCAATAATCCTTCTGCAGCGACGGCTCGCTTCCGCGAAGCCTCGCGTGCGGAGACGCGCCTCGAAAACCACGCGAAAGCCACGAGGCCGAAAACTCACGAATCACGCCGCCGTCATGTAACACACTGCGCGGCCCCACGGCAATCACGTTATTGCGCCCCAACAATTCTCCCTTCTCCATCCGCGCCAGAACCACCCGGCGCTTACTGACGACCGTATTATGCGTGAACAGGAGACGCCCCTGCCGATAGTGGCCCATCTCCCCGCTGTCGCCCCCAAAATGCATCACCTGCCAGCTCTTCGTGTCGGCAATCTTAATCATCACATTGCCATGGACGGTCGCAGTCCCGTAGCCCGGGAAGTCCCGCACCTCGCTGTGGTCACTGTCCACAAGATCCAAGAGTCTATTCCCTCCCCTAATATGATTATAGAGAATCCTGGTTCCCGCAGACCGGTCCTTCAAGTTATTTCCTCGCGCCCCCTTCCGCAGTGGGCCCAACCGGTTCCGCTCAAACCGAATCCCCCGGCTCTCCGTATAGACATTGTGATGATAAATCCCCTTTCCCACCCCGTTCCCATAGATCTCGCAGTCACGAACTAGGACGTGCTCACTCAAATAGGATGACATCAACCCGTTCCCGCAATCCCGCAACAGGCAGTCAATCACGCGAATATCCGTCCCCTTCTCGATGTAAATACCTGCCGCGTTCGTACTGTAGCGACTCGGGCCATCTCGTCCGATAAAAGCCGTGCCTCCGTTTGCCCCATATATCTCGAGGCCACGAATGACAATATGTGCGGGGACCTCGTCTTCAGGACGGTTCGCGCCACCAACTTTGATCACCCCGCGCTCCTCTCCCCAATAATCCAAGCCCCGTGGGACCTTTGCATCGACGCCGCACACGCGGGGCCGCTTCCCGCTCTCGCCTCGCACACCGATAAAGGAAACCGGCGCGTCAGGCCTTCCCCGCTCACAGATCACCCACTTCATCTGGTACGGCGCTTCGCGCCAATGGATGCGGACAACATCACCGCCACGGAGCCCCCCCCACGGGACCAGCGCCAAGTCACTCTCTTGCCGCACTTCGTAAGTCGCGCCCGTACTCCACATCACCGCGCACCCAACTACCAACACGCAAAAGCGCGGCCAACACCGCGCCGCACTTCCCGTTCGAGCTCTCATCGCAGCGTATATAGGTGATCCCGGAACTGCCCCGCATCGCCCTCTTTGCCGTCCTCAGCCGCGTGAACGATATTCGCCATCTCACGCGCTGTCACATAATGCAGCCGCCTCGGACCTTTGGCTGGGAACTGCTGCGCTAGATGCTCATAAAAACTCTTCATCGGTTGACCAAGAAGCGTTTTCATATTCTGCGGTGTCCCACCATGAGTATGCAGCTTGACAAATACCCACTCCGGCCGATTCTGTACGTGCACGCCCAGTTCAAGCCATACTTTCAGACGATTCGCATTCGCTGGGTTCGTCCCCGACACCTCACCATTCTCAATCTTTGGAATAACCCCCGCCTTCCGGTTCCCCCAATTAAAGCCCAGGGGACCATTAATCAGAAGCAAATGATCCCTCGCGTCACGCAGTGACGATGTGCCCTCACTAACCAGCCGCCCGCGATGGTGTGAACACGGCTCCGGCGTATCTTCGGCATAGTAAATCGCATTCACCATTGGCGGCTGTGTCGGGTCTGGCGCCGAGGGAAACGTATAGTCTGCGTAACAGCCCGTCTCGCGCAAGACCGTCAGCTCCGTAGGCACCCCACAACGATCCATCGTTGGATGCGAGTGATCCAACGCCCAATTCCCATGGATAAACGAATAGCGCGTATTCCCCTCCGCATCAATCGGCAGAAACCCGTGGCGGCTGAAATCCTCGATCCCCTGCCGCAATTTCTCGCGCAAGGTTTCTTCAGTATCTCCACTGTGATGCAAATGAATCTCGACTTCAGTATGGTGCGCCTTGCAAATACGCTCCACAGCACTCAGAACCGGCTCATTGTACTGCTCAATGGGGTAGAAAAATGTATGAGCTGGAGCTAATCCATCACTGTCTGTATATCCTGCGGTTACCTCGGGAAACTCGCCCTCCCAGCGTGCCAGCCTCTCCATCTCCTCGCCAGGCGACGCGTGGTGAAACGGTTCAAAATGATCACATACCGCGATCATGACATCCGTAATCTCCACAGGCGCACGCCGGGGGCGTCGCAGGTACGGAACCAGCCATTTGTCCAGAGCACGAATCATCGAGCCAACTCCTTTTCCCTTGGGAACTTGCTGCCAAACAGCGCGAGAACCCGTCTCATTTGATGCAGTAAATCATAAAATTAGTAGGTCCAATGCGGGAGTCATGTTGGATGCTCCGGTGCGCTGGTGACACAAGTCGATGCTGGGTCATCGGCGAGATGTCGCCAGTGCGATAGAGGGCCGAAAAGCCCTCCAGCATTTTTCCGACGAACTTGTGATTCGCCACATTAGAGATCAAACGCTACATGCTTCCAGCCACTAAGCACCAACCGGTAAAAGACGTAAATCAACACACCGTCCACGATCAGTGAGCGCAACAAACGCTTCCGGTTGAGCGGCTCCTTGACCTCGCCAGACTCCTCTACTCCGCCCTCCGCTACCGTAACCTGAGTACCCTCCGGCGGCACAGCTTGAAGCCCAGTCTCACTACTGGCAACCAACTCTTCGTCCTGCGGATTGTGATAATGGTAATGAAATGCACTGATGACTGCCGTCTGCAGAAAGAACGTTGCTCGATAGGAAATATTTGTCGCCCAAGACGAGCACAAGTACGACGAGATGATCCCGAACATCAGACGACGAATACGCTCCTGCTGGTCAGTCTGACATCGCGCCAAGACCAGGCTCTTCAAGCAATAGTACAGAATCGCCAGCCAGAAATACAAGCCCTTCTTGCCTAACTCTGCCCCAACCTCGACATAGGAGTTATGGGACGTAACCGCCTTGTATTCCTCAACCTCCGTCCACTCAATTTTACCAAACTCGAAGTCCCGCTTAATCTCCTCCAAACGCTTCGCGTCGATCCAGCTCTTTCGCTGGTTGATCTCCCGCTCCTTCGTCTCCGGCGCCATCTGCTTATTGCGCTCGATCTTGCGGATTTGCGCGTTCCATTTCTTCACCAGCTTCTGCCGCCGTTGGCGCCTCTGCTCGTGAATGTAGGTTGCCTTCTTGATCGCGAGATTTCGCTCAACCTCCACATCGATTCTATGGGTCGGCAGAAAGTTCTCAAACCCCACGCCCATTGGCTGTTTTTGCAGGACATCCCAGGCATACGCCTGTGCCTTAATTCGCCCCCGAATACCGGCATCCTGCTTCGGATTAGAGATCACACCCATTCGAGGGAGCAGCAACATAATTGACATTCCCGATCCGTACGCAAAGATAAGTATCCCTGCCTGGACGACCTTGGGCCGACCGAATGCCATGGTTGCGAGTGTCGTAACACCTGCACTCAGAAAGCTCCCCTTAGACTCGGTAAGCCACAATGCCCAAGCCGGCATGATAAATAGCGGCGCCGTAATCTCTCG
Organism: Lentisphaeria bacterium; assembly: GCA_003477185.1. Taxonomy (GTDB): domain Bacteria; phylum Verrucomicrobiota; class Lentisphaeria; order JABSQK01; family UBA12247; genus UBA12247. Next base: position 8,436 of record DMTJ01000209.1, on the reverse strand, counting down.
AATCACGATAAATCGGCGAAATATTCCAAGATAGTAAATGATGGGAATTGCTGGCACCACGCTGTGCCCGTAAGCGTTCGGGTTTGCAAACACCGCCAGGTTCAATCCGCACCGTCCCTTCCATACAGAGTGGATTTTCTGGTAGGAGCCAAACGGATCGTAGACGCCGAAATATCCCATCACGCCCATGGCACAGATGAAGATTATCATGATCATCCATACCCACAGAAAGGTCTCAATGCGCCGCCAGGTCGTCAGTGCGTGCGCGGCGAGCAAGTAGTAACCAAGGCGGCTGTTCACCTGATCCCAGGCTGTATTCCAATCGTCGTTAGAATAGCAGATCCAAAAGATCAGCGTTACCATCGCCCAATCCTGCGGGGTCCGCACAAGACCTTTGACGGTTAGAGTGTTGTCATTGAGCTTGCGGTAAAGCATAGCCGCAAGGCCAATTGCCATGACCTTCGTAACAGGTCCAAGGCTCGCCGCAAAGCTGTTCCACTCCCATGGCCGAGAATAGAAGAGAATCAGGAAAAGGCTGATGCAGATAAAATCCATAGCAGAGTTCTGGCTGGCTAGCCCATGTCCCCTATGAAGTGCAGCGCAATGTCACAAAGCTCGGAGCACACAGAGAAACGACCCAAAGCACCTGTTTGGTTCTGCTCGCATTGTTCATTCATGGTAGGCTTCTCACGCTAACTATTGAGATCCAAGAAGCAGAGGCCCGGCCCGGCGATGGCGGCCCTTAGTTCTCTACTGGGGCTCATGACCAACCGCGCCTCCGCCGACTGCACGAAAAAGCCCGCGAGCCGAGGCCAGCGGGCTTCCCATAAGCTCGTCCGAGCCCAGCTATCAGCTCGAGTAGCTACGGTAGTAGTAATCGGAGTAATAGTAGTATTGATAGTAGTTCTTGGCACCAGACAGGTCAAGACGATTCAGAACAAAGCCGAAGAAGCGTGCACCATTAGCGCGCATCAACGCTGTGCTATCTTTCACTTGATGCATTGGAGTATAGGCACTCCAAATAACCAGAACGACACCGTCCACGCAGCGGAGGACCTCACATGCCTCAGAAAGCCCAAGAATGGGTGGTGTATCCAAGATAATTCGTTGATACCGCTGACGCAATTCTTGCATCAGCTGCGTAAAATTAGCCCCCGCCAGCAACTCAGGTGCCTGACTGGTTAGGGTACCAGCAGCCAACAGATGAAGGTAGTCGTGGTCAGTCAGCACGCAAGCATCGTCTAGTGTTGTATAGTTCTTGAGCACGTCGCTCAAGCCTCGGCCAGAGCCACGGTTGAAGGTACGGCTCAAGCTCCGCCGCCGAATGTCCGCGTCGATCAACAGCGTCTTTTCGCCCACACTGGCAAAACTCAGAGCCAAATTGGAGGAGACTAGGGACTTTCCTTCCTTCGGAATTGAGCTCGTTACCATGATTACCTGGCGATCGCCTTCAAAATCTCGACTTTCCATGATGTTGGCACGAATCACGCGAAATGTCTCTCGTACTGAGCTTCGGGCGCGGCCAAACTCAGACTCGCCGTCCGTCAGCAATGGAATCTCATTCACATCGGTAAGCGAGCTCGGCAACTGCGGCACAATCCCCAAACCACGCATGCTGAGAACCTGCTCCGCTTTGTCTACGCGCGAAATTGTGTGATCAAGATATTCGATGACAAACACAAATGCGACACAAAGCGCAAGCCCCATACCCAAGGACATGACCAGTAGTTTACCGCGGTTCGGTGACACGGCGTGGCGGCTGCGGTCCAAAATACCCATATACTCCAGTCGAGTCGCGAATGGTGTCTCGGCAGCATACTCAAGCTCCGCAATCTTCCGAGCCATCTCAAGGTACTTTTCCTTCCACGGGAATTCAGTCACACCCAGCTGCTCAAATTCCCACATAATTGCTTCGTAGTTGTTCATCGCGGCGCGGTTCATCGGGATCTTTTTCTCAAGGTCTGTCCGATGCGCCTCAAGCTTGGAAATCTCCCACTCAAGCTGATCAGATGCGCCGTTCAGCATCCCCTCGAGGCCCTCACGCAGTTCCTTGATCTCGTTGTCTAATGCCGCGATCTTCGGGTGGAGAGCCAAATAATTCTGGGTCAGAAGTTCCTCGCGTTTTACCGCCAGCTCCTCAAGTGCCTTATGGTCCTCTTCCCAACCGGTAATCCTGCTCTGGCTCATCCATGGAGTAACGATCACGTCGTTGTCAACCTCAAGAACTCCGTCCTCCTCACCATCACCGAGGCTACTAATACCCTCACCGGGCTTCAAGGTACGCCCTACGTCGAGCGTCGCAATAATTGAGAGACGCTCTGCAACAGTCTTGTTCTCCTTGCGGAGCTCGCTCTGCGCACGCTCCAACATCGCAAGGCGGGTCCGCACTTGCTGTAGTTGCTCCGGCACCTGTTTCAAGCGCTCCATACTTGCCTCAACCTCCGGCAAACGGCTGGACATCACAAAGGCCCGCATCCGGTCGTTAAACTCGGTCATGTCACGCAACATGCGCCCCATTTCCTCGGTGTAGACGAGAATCTGCTGTTTGCGCTGCAGCTTGCGCTTCTCCGAGCGATACCGATAAAAAACGTCGATCGCTGTCGACACTGCGTTATTCGCAAGTTCTGGGGAAGTCGCCCAGACCCGAACTACGATGTTACCCTCAGAGTTAGTCTCTGAGCGCATCTGCTTGATGTACTTGCTGCGAATCGTAGAATAGCTAGCTTCAATACCAAACTCAGCGAGGGCACGTTCCAAGATATGGGGCGAGTTCAACTGCCGGAGCACATACTCCATCTCAGCATCACTCCACAGGTCGTCATCGGTGAAGGGACGATGCTCGTATTCCACCTGCACGAGCGAACGTGCGTGAAAGACCGGGCGCTTAAAAATGTAATAGGCAAGACCTGCAGCAAGAGCCAGGCACATCAATAACACCATCAGGCGAAAGTGACGCAACCCCATGGCGAGGTAGCTCTGCAGATCAACTAGGCTTACGCCGTTACGCTTCTGTTCCATGCAAATAGTCTCCAGCAAGCCCCGTTAGGGGGTTCAGTCAGTCCGTTCTAGTAGCGATGCGATCAGTTGTTGTCGCCGCCCCATGAGAAGAATTTCTCGGGCACAACAACAATGTCGTTATCTTCAAGGATGAGGTCCGGAATGAATCCGTTTCGTAGTGCCTTGATATTAACCGGGATTCGTTCACGCATGCCATCACCGGTATCACGCAGAACGTAGGTCTTGCGCAAGTTAGCAAAGCGATCGAATCCGCCACGATGGACGATTGATGCGTACAGTGTCTGGTTCTCGTTCGGTGGAATCTCCAAAATACCAGGCTGCTTGATTCGGCCCGTCAGATAGACGCGCTTCGTGCGATTCTTGCCAGGAATGATCAGGACGTCCTTGTGGCGCATCACTTCATCCGAGGCCTCACCGGCTAGAATTGCTGCCACGTTGACGCGGCGACGTACTGTCTGCCCATTCTCTGTGCGTACAAGCTCCACATTCATCAGGTCGGCGTTGGCCGTTGGGCCACCAGCCATCAAAATTGCCATGTATGGGGTCATTTCCTCGGTTGGATCAATTGGCAGGCCCTGATCGCCAGGATTGCCGACTTCACCACGCACAAAGATCTGACGTTCTTTCGCAACTTTGGAGCCTCGCACAGGCACGGTCACAATGTCGTTGTTCTCCAGTTTGAAGTCGGGAACTAGTCCCTGCCCCTGGAGGATCCGCGCAACGTCGATCGTCTTGGCGACACCCTTGCCATTCACGAGGCGCAAAACTTGAACTTGGCTAAGATCAGCAAATTCGCCTAACTTCACACGCAACAGTGTCTTTGCGATGGTCGGCTCGAAGCCAGCGGGAATCTCCCACACGCCGGGGCTGTCCACCTGCCCGGAGAGGTACAGCACGTTCTCTGCTGACTTCTTGGTTGGAACCGTAATGATATCCTTCGGCTGCAACTCGAAATCGGCTGTCAGACCGGTGCCGTCCAGCACCTTCACTACATTGATTTCCTCGACAACTGCTCGATTATCAGTCATCCGTACAACCTTAACAGCCTCGAGATCGGCGAGGTCTTTCAAATCCACGCGCAACAGAGCCTGCGCAAGAGTAGGCTGGAACCCTGTGGGAATCTCCCATACGCCTGGCTTTTCGAATTCACCCGACAGATAAAGGATGTTCTCACCCGCGCCCTTAGCAGGGACAACAATGACATCGTCAGGAAGCACGACAAAATCAGCGGTCTGACTCTCGCCACGCAGAATTGCGGACACGTCAACCTCTTCCACCAAGCCACTACCACCAACGAGACGCAGTACGCGAACTCGAGCCAGATCGGCTTTGTCCGTAAGACGCATGCGGAGCAGTGCCTTCACCAGTGTGGGGTTCTCAAAGTCGCCCGGAATCTTCCAAGCGCCTGGCTGCATCACCTCGCCGGAGAAGTAGAGGACATCAACAGTCATTGGCTTGGGTAACCCGAACTCATTGGCACCGTAGGTAATCGACGTACCAACTGGCTGCCCCTGCATCTTGGGCTCTGGCGTCACCATTGTCTGACCAGGCGAGGCAACAGGAGGCCGATAGGTTACATCTACGCTCACTTGTGCACCGGCAATGAGATTCGCAGCCCGAAGTTCGTCAGCAATCATTACGGCGATCTGTGCTGTCGTCTTGCCTACGACAAACATCCGTGGCAGGCCAGGAAGAACAAGATTCCCAGTCGTCGGACGGACTTCGTACTCGCCGTTGTATGCTTGATCCTCGGCGACGGCGATCGCTAGGCGGAAACCGTGAAGCACCGGCTCATCGACATCAATGCTGATCTCTTCAATTATCCGAAACAGCTCGGCCTGTTCTTCCTGCACCCGCACCAAGTCATCTTCCGCCTTAGCTGAGCGATCCTGCCACTGACGCAGTTCTGCAGTCAGCGTTTCCCGGGTGCCAGCATCCAAGGGGTCATCGCTCGTGAGTTTCTCTTCGATGTAGGCGATCTTGTGGCGAATATAAACAACTTCACTCTTCAAGGCCTTACGCTCTTCACTCTTCGCCGCAATTCGCTCCTGAATTGATTCCATCGAAGAGTCTAGCGCGAGAGGCCCATCGATTGCACTCAATTCGCCAGTCAGGGAAGGATCATCGAGTGAGTCCTCTGCTATTGAGGCCGTTACTAGAAGGAGGCCGATGGTGAAAAAGGACGGCCAAGCTTTGAGGTTGATTAGGTTCATCAAATATGTCTCCCGAATACAGTTGTTGAGATTTATCTGGGGTAAGTTAACTGACGGCACTTTAATTGCAACAGCTGAAAGCGAAATTCAGAACAACCCAGATCCGCCTGTGCTCGCCCTAGAAACGGAAAACCTGAAAGGGCGAGCACCTGGAGAGGTCAAGTCCTTCTCCAACCGTAGATTCAGATCTCCACAGTGCCGCTCCACTACTGTTGTGCCTTGGGGGAGAGAGAGACCGGACTCAAGAACTGGCCTGGGCCCTGTCGGAGCAACGTATTGATAGCTAGCAACCTCTGGCTTTTGCAGAACGACTTCAGGGCAAAAATTCCAGAGGTCGCTGATAACCAGATTTTCAATGAGTAGCAGAACGGGCACTCAAAACTTTGCCACCACATCGCTGTGATTGTTCGGCAATCTAGGCAGTCCCAACGGGCTGAAACAAGCCAGAACCGTAACCGATCGAGCACTTTAGACTGCGAACCAGCGCCCGCGCCATAAAAAAGGCTCTCCCAACTTTGGCGAGCGTGCCAAGCCGTTCGGCTACCTCGAAGGTGTGACAATGGGGATCGCTTCATGCTCCAGCTATTTTTCATTTGACGGGGTCCCCTGCCAGTAGAGCCTGCTGCAAAGCGACCCAACGGGCTAATTGCAGGGCTCGAGGGTTCGATCTCTCAACACGGCGGCCCTATCGACAGCCCCCCGCATGCTTTGCCGGGGATGAACGGTACCCTCTACGACACTCCCCTAAAGCCCGTCGCGATTTGAGGGGGGGCTGGAGGCGGGAAATTCTAAGGTAGCCCGTGGCAAGTCCCTACTAGCCGAGTGTCCGATCACATAGGAAGATGAAGGCAGACTGGGCAATACGACTCTCTTCCCGTGGCAATGGGATGTCAACTGAACACCAACAGACCACTATGCACATCCAGCCTCAGCAGAATTCAGCTAGAAATGCAACGGCACCTTATAGCTCAACACGAATAGATTCTCAGCGCGCGATTGAGTTGGGCTGTCGGCTTCTTCTGCCGTCCAGCGATATGCAGCTTCCAGGCGGCCACGTTGAAGCCGAGCGTTGAACTCGCTATCCCAATTGTAGTCCTGCCAAGTCTGGGTGTAATCGAACACGATATTGTCGCGGAATTGATACCGGCCTGAGAACTGATAATCCCACGGTGTCTGCCGGCCGTCATGACCCTCACTATATCCAGTTCGTAGCGACATACGTAAACGCCGCCCGGGAGTGAAGGTAATACTGCCCACAGATGTCCACTCGTCATTATCTCCGCCGTCAGCCAAGGTCTTGACTGTCTGCCGACCGGAAACAAAAGATGCGAGCCAGTGCGGCCCGAGGCGCTGCTGCAAGGAGTAGCGAATCACCGAGGCAATGTCATGCTTCGGCTCGATCACGGTTCTGCTGTAGCTGACGCTGTGAATTAAATCGGGATTGGGCTGATGCGAAACGTGGAGGTCGGACAGCACTTCGCCTTGATCGACCCCATGAAATCTGGTATAGCCCATACTACCGGTAGAGTAGATATAGTCGGTAAGAGGCGCAGTGAAGGATGCAACTGCTGACTCCTGCCAGTCCTCATCCGAGTTATCGTGCTCGAGTTGATAGGTAAGGGCAGGCTTGAAGCGCATATCACGCTGGGAATCAAGTTTAAGGGTCCAGCCTTCACTCCAAGATTCGATCTCGCCCTCGGTGACATCTTGGTCGAGACCAGTATCCAAAATGTCCTGACGCCAGAGCAAGCTGCTGATTCGCGTCTGTGTGGGAAGTACCTTCTCGGCATACAGGCCCAGATTATTCTGCATAATGCGCGTTTCGATATCACTCCGGCTGTCGAACCGGGAAACCGCGGGCGTCTGCGAGCGATTCACCGGACTCAAAGAGGACGCGACGCTGCCCGTCGTCATAAAGCTGTCCAGACGCAACTCAGTTGCGGAGTCAACATCCAAGCCACGCTCTTCGAGCAACTCCAACTGGCTCCACAACTCACCATCGAATTCTCCCGTTATTCCAGCGTCGCCCATCATCAACTCGTTCGTAATCAGGATGTCCCAGCCGCCTGCGCGCGCTTCCTGTGAGAACTCGGTCCGGAAAATTTCGCTTTGCCCCTTCCCGAAGGCCATGTCCGCGACGTCCTTATCCAAACCGAAGCCGCTCGCCCCACCAATCTCGTCGTTAATAAGCCAAACGAAGTCACCACGAACCGACCATTGAAAGCCTTCTGAGAGCTGAATGATACCGGCGACATCCTCCAACGCGACGAAGCTTACCATGCCAGCATCCTTCGGCTCGCCATCATAGTCGTCTCCAAAATTGTCAGACCAGGCAGCACCAACGGTGATGTGGCTGGCATCCAGAAACAGATTCCCGAGACGAAATTTCGCTTCGCTCGGCTGAAACTGTTCGTCTACAAGATTTTGGTCGAACTTCCCGGGGGCGGAGAGGAGGGTATCAAAGACCTCAAGGCGCAAGGGACCAGCTCGGAATCCCGGCGAGATTCTCTTATCTTCGCGGCGGAAGAATGTGTTGTATGATACGCCGTTTCCGGAGTCAGGCATCGCGTCATCGGTCGCCTGCGCTGCATCCATTGCCCCAAAGGCAGCTGTGAGTTGGTCTGCAGTCAGGAACGAGTCACTCAGAAACGGTTCGCTGCCGGCAAGTTCACTGGTGGTGCCGCGACTCACAGCCCGCTCCCAGTCTTCCCAAGAATCCTGAAAACGTGGGGGCGCATCAAGGGCCATGGTCCGCGACGGCTTCACGCCGGAGACAACCTTGGGCCCGACCGCAGGCGCAAGTCCAGCATCCGGCCTTGCATCACCCGGGATATCGGGAGAAAATGCGCTACTTGCGGCGTTGCGACCCAGATCCTCGCTAATTCCACGCAGCGTCGCCAACAAGTCAAGGTTTTCCTGCTGCAGATGGTCCAACTCGGGATCCTGGCTGGCAAAAGCCTCATTGGGCTGCACCTGAGGCACCGTATGTTGCGTCGCAGACTGCGAGTACTGAGGACTGGAATAACCCGGCATCGGTATTGGGTAATAGTACTGCATCGGATATCCAGGCACCATTGGCTGCGGCTGTGCAAACATCGGCTGCAGGCCTTGCTGAACAACACCTTGAGCAGGCACTCCTGAGCGAAGCTGCGGGCTCTGAGGCATGACTGGATACTGCGGCATTACTGGATTCTGAGGCATCATT
>DMTJ01000102.1 GCA_003477185.1 Lentisphaeria bacterium | reverse complement strand
TCCTAGAGTCGACATCGCATCCATAGTCGCCAGCAGATGCGGGTACTCTTCGGCGACGATGTCCGGGATCGATTTCTGCTTATTGACTGCCTTGCTGAGAATACTGGCGATGGTGTTTCGCTTGGGGAAGCTCTTGGGCTCATCCAGCTCCAGCTCCCCCCGCAGCTTGGTAATAATCTGCAGAGAATCTGACTGATCCAGAATCGTGAAGTTCAGCGACAGATTGATCGAATCGCCAAATTTTCTCAGGCAATTCATGGCGAACGAGTGAAACGTGCCGCCCGACAGCGGCACGTCGGACCGGCCGAGCATCTCCATGGCGCGATCGATCATCTCATTGGCGGCTCTTCTGGTAAAGGTGAGCAGCAGCACATTCTGCGGCGGCACCCCGCTTTGCACCAAATGTACGAGGCGATGAATCAGCGTACGCGTCTTCCCGGTCCCAGCTCCGGCAATCACCAGCGCCGGCCCGTCAATCACACGTACCGCTTCCGCCTGCTCGGTGTTCAGCCCGGCAAAAACATCAATTGGCTCCATCATGCCCCCGCTCCCAGTCCTTCCAGCCCTTCGTGCGATGCTCGGTGATGGCGCCGTCTTTGTCTGTGATCAGCAGCAGCGCCTCACCGCCCAGTTCCGACACGATCGGCAGCACGTCAGGCCCCAGCACTGCCCCGGCGGTGGTGAGGGCGTCCGCTAAACCGTTGCGACCAGTGAGCGGAAACAGCACGCTGACCGATAGCACGTGCGTATCTACGGGGCGCCCCGTGCGCGGATCGAAAATATGATAGTACGCCTGATCGCCAATCATCACCGGCTGCCGATAATTTCCACTGGTGGCTAGAGACATACCTTTGAGGCTGGCTTGCAGAGAGGTCCAGATCTTCGTCTCGTCGGTTGGATGTTGGATCCCCAAGCGATACGGCATGTTACGCTGAGACACTCCAAGGACTCCGGTCTCGCCCCCGACCTGGACAAAGGCGCCAGTGACGCCAGCCGATTCCAGCATCTTAATCACGTGATCTACGGCCATTCCCTTAATGATCCCACCAAAATCCAGAATCCGCTCCTCGCTCATCAGCACTTGCCGCGCCTCGTTCCTGCGCCACCTGTCGACCGAAGGAACAGCGTCAACCCAGGCGCTCGCATCGCGATACTCCTGGTCATTCTCGGGTCCCAGATCCGTCTCGCTCGCGGCACCGCTCACGTCAGCAATGTCCAACTCCTCGGAGCCGGGCATCAAGCCGATCAGCTCGATATCTGAGGGGTCGGCCACCAGGCTAATTTCCTGCATACCAGTCGCTGCGATGACGCGGGCAATGGCCTCATCCGATGGCGGCTTCCCTTCCTTCGCGGCTTGCTTCCAAACTTGGCGAATCGGCCCGACCGTCACGTCGAACGCCCCCTCCGTGATGCTGTTCACCATCGCGGACAGGTTGAGTGCGTCCCACATCGGCTCCGACACACGGTGATAGCGCTTGGGTGGTAGAGAGTTCAGCCGACTCACCTCCGTGCCCAGACGATAGTCGTTAAAGCGATCGTCTACAGACTTCAGGTACTTCCACACCTTGTGAGCCACGGCATCGTCTGCCGGGAAAAACTTCACTGTCACCGGGATTCCGTAATACATCGGCCGTGTGGCCTCGTACCACTGCGGCAGATCCGTCTGCGTCGGCCCGCAGCCCACCAGCAACAAGCAGAAAAGCGCCGTCAGCCGCCTCATGGCGTCCTCCGTAAGACAATCCGCTGCAGTGACTTTCCCTGCTCTTCCCACCGGCGCTGGAAGTCCGTTTTGATGTCTGCGATGTCCGCAATCCCGTCTGGATCCAGCGTCAACTCGGGCAGGCCATCGACGGCTCCCCGAAACCTCTCGAAGTAGGGTGGATCATCGGTAGCTAGATGCAGTACGCCTCCCGGCCGCAGCTTGGTCGTAATTCGGCCAAGAAACTCGCTGGTGACCAGCCGATTTGCGCGATGTCGCGCTTTTGGCCAAGGGTCCGGGCAGAGCACGTGAATCCTGTCAAATAATGCGTCCGGCAGATGAAACGCGACAAACTCCCAAGCCTCCGCGCGCAACAGGGCAACGTTGGCCAGCTCGCGCGCCTCTACCTTTTTGAGCAGGCGTTTAAGTCGTCCAATCATGAGTTCTGCCCCCACCACGGTCCGCTCCGGATATCGCTCGGCCAATTCAAGGAGAAAGCCGCCCTTGCCGCAGCCCAGGTCTAACTCCACAGCAGCACCTGCCGTGGCCGTAGCGAGCGCGGGTACGTGCGCACAGGCTTCCTGCCAGCCCCTGATTGCCCCGGTAAAAATATGAAACTGTGACATGACGCCTTCGCGCTCTACACCGCAAAAACAGCAACCTTACCGCCTTCGCCCGGATTGCACGGTCACAATTGCTCACTTGCGGGTCGCGGTGTTACTGGCGGTTCCAAATCTCCGAGCGCGCGCTCGGGTGCGAGTTCCGCAAGTACCGCCTCCGCGAGGTTCAAACACTGCCGACAGCCATCGAGCACAAAGGCGTCGCTCGACACCACCACACAATCAAGCGCCGTCAGCTCTCGAGCCGGGGTATCAACCAGGTCACCCGTCCACCGCGTACCTTGCGCACGAATCAGCTCCGCTAGCCGGCCGATCCAGCAGCCAGTGCACGCTACTCGCCCCAAACGCATTCAAAACCTCCTTGATCAAGCCCAGTGCTGCTGCGATCTCCGCAACCGTACGATAGCTGCTATCCACGCTTGCAAGATCGCGAATGCAGCCGCCACAGCCACGCAGCAACAAATCGCCGCCTAGAATGCTCTCGACGGAAATCAGCAGGTTAAACAATGCTGCTACTGGCGCAATCCTTCAGCGCCACCCGCTTCTCTCGACGCGCATCGCGTCCCGCTTCGCTATAAACCGAGCGCAACAGCGCCTGGCGCTGCCGATTTCGCAGCCGATACCGATCTGCGATCAAGCTAAGCGTCGCGGTAGCCGGATAGCCCCGGCTCAAGAGCCACGCGTATTCATCAGCTGCCACGCGCAGAGTTTCATGCGCATGCGGACCAA
>DMTJ01000552.1 GCA_003477185.1 Lentisphaeria bacterium | reverse complement strand
CGACGATCCGCGTACCAACGACCGCATCGAATTCATCGGCGGCATTCACGGCACGGATCGCCTGGTGAACCATGTGGAGTCAGGCCGCGCTGCGGTGGCGTTCTCGATGTATCCGGTTTCTGTGGAGCAACTGATGGCAATTGCGGATTGCGGCGAGATCATGCCCCCGAAGTCGACTTGGTTCGAGCCGAAGCTTCGCGACGGCTTGGTCCTACACACGTTCGGCTGAGCCTAGCTTTGTTGCGCGCAGGGTCTGTCGCTGGTACTCAGCGGCTCATGCTGTACCATACCGTTACGCATCCCCCCGATCTTGCTGCGCCTTACGAGGCTGAGGAGTTCCGAGAGTGAGAGTTGTCCACGTGGACAATCTGCAGATTCGCCGCTATGGACGCCTCAAGGTGTCCACCGGGCGTAAGCTGTTTCACGGTATGATCCGTAATAATTGGCGAGTCTGCGAGTTCAGCGAGCGGGATATCGCGCGGTACGAAGCGCCGCTGGGGATTCGTACGTTGGGAATCGTTAAGGCCAACAAACGGCTGGTCGAGACCTGTGCGAACTTCGTACCGGATCTCGTGATTCTGGGGCATTGTGACATGATCCGCAATGAGACTCTGGCGCGCATCCGCGAGGTTTGCCCGCAGGTGAAGATTGCCTATCGCAACGTGGACCCGCTGTGGGAAGAGCGAAATGTGGCGCGCATTCGCGAACGCATGCACAGCTGCGACGGGCTGTTCGTCAGCACCGGCGGCGATGCTCTGAAGCAATTCTGTACGGGCAAGAACGTGGTGGCGTTTATTCCGAATCCAACGGATCCTGCGGTGGAGGACCAGCAAAACTTTGCGAAGTCCGCATTTGAGCGTGAATTGGTGTTCTGCGGCGTGGGAAATCCGACGGATGACCGCTACCCGCTGGTGCGAGATCTGCATGCGGAGTTCGCAAACGAAATGCGCTTTGACTCGTTCGGGATGCATGGCAAGGCCGCGGTTTGGGGCCAGGGCTATGATGCGGTGATGGCCAGCAGCAAGATGGGGCTAAATCTGAATCGGTTCGAGGGCTGGCCCCTGTATTCGAGCGCGCGAATCTCGCAAATGATGGGAAATGGGCTGCTGACGTTTCTCTGGGATCAGGGCGAGATGCGGCGCTTTTTTAGTGACGATCAGGCGGCGTTCTTCAAGGGTAAGGGCGACCTGGTGAAGCAGTGCCGCGCGTTTCAGGCGGATGACGCCCGGCGGCAGGCCGTAGCGGAGGCTGGGCATCGGCATTATCACACCCATTTTTGCGGAGCCCGCGTGGCGGCTTTTATGGCCGACGTCACTCTGGGGCGCGAGCTGACTCACCCCTATATCTGGCAAGACGAGATCTACCGATGACACGTGTATTTATTCACATCGGCTACCCGAAATGCGCGAGCACCTATCTGCAGAAAAAGGTGTTTCCGCAGCTTGGTAACTTTTCCAACTTGGCCTTTGCGCCGTTGGAGGACAAGTTTATCTTCCTGCGGCGGGATGTGGAAGCAGAGGAACTGCGCGCTGCTGTGGCGCGACACGTGGTGAACCCAAGCGGAGCGGACCACCTGATCATCTCTTGCGAGGACTACGTGGAACTGTTGTTCGAAGAGTTCAACAGGGTGTTCTTCGAGTACAACCGTCTGGATCGGAGCCGCTACTTGCTGCGAAACGATATGATCATGGCCAACATCCGCAAGGCTTATCCACAGGCGGAGATCCTGATGGTCACGCGGGAGCTGCTGAGCTGGGTAAAGTCTCGCTACAAAATGTTGTATCGGGGAGCAAAAACGTCTGAACCTATCGAGGCATTTTTTGAGGACCCGCTAGAGAGTTTTGCGGACACCGCAGCACGCTATCAGGCGGAGTTTGGCGCGGATCGTGTGCATGTGATTCCGTTTGAGTTTTTGGTGGAGCAGGGCAATCCAGCGTTTGTGGAGCGAGTGGTCTCGCTGATCGCGCCGGGAGCTGAGGTGGACCCGGCCAGCGGTCGCGAGAATGCGGCGCCGGATCTGCTGCGGGTGGTGGAGCATGAGCGGATCAAGAAGAAGCTGCGGTTTTACCTGAAGACCCGGGGTCTCAAGTTCTTGTATCCGCTCGGACGCATCGGGACGGAGCTGTGGGCGACTACGGTGTTGCGGGCGCGACATGGCAACGAGCCGTACCGGGTCCTGATCCCGCCGGATATTGCCGAACGCTGGCAGTCGGCAGGCCAGTGAAGGCAATGCGGTTGGAACAGCTGTGCGAACAACTGAGCGCGCTGCTCGAGACGGGGCTGCAAGCGGGGCGGAGTTTGGCGGAAGCGGCGGCAGAGCTGCCGATGTTTCATGAGGAACATCTGGCGTTGCTGGAAGCGGGGACGCGCAGTGTTGCGGTGAGCGAAGCGCTGCTGGAGATCGCGGAAAGTGCCAGAGTCGACCGGCTGCTGGTGGAGGTTCTGGAGGATCTGCTGGTGGTCTACGATCAGCGGATCGGGCTGGCCCTGAGCAAGGCGCTAGTGCTCTGGGCCAGCCTTGCTGTCTGCGGAGCCGGACTCGTGACGCTGGCGGCGACGTCGACGCCGCATGTCGAGATCCTGCGCACGCTGGAAAGTGCGCTATGATGGTCGTCGATATCTTACGGAACCCGAAGGTGCGCAAGTGGATCGACCGCGGCCTCTTTCTGACCTTCATCGGGATGACGCTGTGGATCTTGCTGTTCCAAGACAATACGCCTCCGGAGGAGCGGGAGATGACTTGGGTCGGGGGCCCGGGCTTCTACGACACTGATGTCCTGCAGATCGCACACGTCAAGGATGGGGATGAGCTGGAAGTGGAGAACTTTTACCAGCAGCGAACAACGATGCGGCTGGCGGGGGTCAAATCCTTCGCCGTGGATGCGGATCACCCACAGGCGGCACTGATGGGCCAGTTGGCGGCGAACTACCTGACCGAGCATGTGAAGGGGCGCGAAGCGAGATTGCGGACCGGCCACCAAAAAACTGACAAGCGATATCGCCTCTTGGGCAGGCTGCATTTGTTGCCGACGGAGGCAGATCCCAGGGGGGGCTCAGTGGGGCTGGCGTTGCTGTATGAAGGGCTTGTTATGTTCTATCCTACGGACGCGCTCGCAGAGGACACGCTTGACAGCTATCGTACAGCCGAGCAAACAGCACGGGACGCCGGGAAAGGACTCTGGGCAAATCCACAGCTGATACAACTTGTCGAACGCATGCAGAAGCAATGGATCGCCACGCCCTGAACGCCCACATCTTGATCGCCCTCGCCGCCTTATTCTGCAGCGGTTGTGTGGATCTACGCCAGGAAATTGTCCTGCATGAGGACAACACCGGGACGTTTACGGTGACTGGGGCAATCCCGGCTGGGGTCTATCGGACCCACGCCCAAGACTCGCGCTGGACCCAGTGGCTGGATCCTGGCACGATGGGAGCCATCTGCAGCGAAGAGCCGTCGATCGAGCTGGAGACCTGCCGGGTTTTTCAGCGAGATGGGAAGTACTACCTGCGCCTGGAAGGAAAAATGAAAGACGCCAAGGCCGCGCTGGCGACCACTATCCTCGGTGGCTTCAAGGTGGTGACAACGGCCGAAGGCATGGAGATCACGCTGGACCTGCCGGGCCCAGAAAAAACACCGGATGCCCCGGTGATGGCGCCGCACAAGCCGACCGCAAAGCACATCGAAAGTCTCGTCGCGGGCATGCGCTTGGACCTCACGATCGAGGTCCCGAATGAAGTGATCGCGACGAGCGCACCGTTTAAACGTGGCAAGGCCGTCCGTTGGGTCTTCGATGCCAACAAGGATCCAGCCTTTCTTCACACTCCACCGCAAATTCGTTTGGTCGCCCGATGATCGCCAGATTTACTGCACTCGCGCTGCTGACTGCCTTGTTGGCAGGCTGCGGCAACTTCCAGCAAGACGCACCAGAAACACGTGAATTTCCCTTTGAGCTGCCCACCTATTACGGCTTGTACGCGATTCAGGGCGACACACTCATCGACCTCCAAGATGCCCCGGGTGAGCTGCCTTCTGCCGTGCAGTTTCTGTATCACCACAAGAGCGTGCTGCTGGCGGCAGATGCAGATAATCTTGCCTTTCTGATGCTTGACCGGCGCAGCGAGACGGGTGATGAGATGCCGTGGCCAGACTGGCACGAGCGGCATCGGCTACCGCCTGCGGGCAGCCCGCAGTTTCAAGCATCGCTGCCGGTTATTCGTAACTTGGTGCCCGTGCGCACACGGCCTGTCCGGGGCCAGCCAGAGATGATCATTATCGAGCCGCGCGGTCCCTTGCCGCCGGGGCCGTACCAACTCGGGGAGGGATTACGGTTCTGGGTGAATCGCAACGCCTTCGCCCAGACCCTGGTGAAGCGCGTAGAAGAAGCCGCTCAAGCCCAGGCCTATCAGGCGGCTTATGACTTGGCTGAGCTCGTAAAGCTGTGGGCACACGACAGCTTGGACCTGCGCAAGAAGATGATGGGGGCGCAGGCTAAAATTTCGAGGATTGCTGCCGACTCGGCGATGAAGACGGGTACCTGGGAGGACGCGGAAAAACATTTGGCGCACGCTGCGTCTCTGGGCGGAGATGCCACGCTGTCCCCTGAGATGGCTGCCAATGTTTCCTTCCTCAAGGCAGTGGACTTGGCCAAGGAGCAGCAATGGGGCGAGGCGCTGGTGGCTGCTAAGCGGGCGCTGGACGCGGCCCGGCCTATCACCGAGGGCTCCAAGAAAGCGTACCCATGGCCGAAGCGCGCGGGATTTAGGTCGCCGCTGAGTGTCATCGAGAAGCTGGTGAACCACCACGCCGAGGCTGATCCCGCGGCGGTATGTGAGGCCACGCAGCTACTGGTCCAGGGCGACCCCGCGGGGCTCAAGGCGAAGCTGGCAGAAGTAATTGGCCTGGCAGCGCAAGAAAGTGACGCGCACCGCCGGATGGCAGAGGAGCCCTATCTGTGCATTGCGGGTGCGCTAGTGGACCTGCGGGCAGAGGCGGCAGTGCCGATGTTAAGCAGTGCCCTAGAGAGGGTTCTCAAGAATGTGAACCCAAGCGCAGGCGCGCCCTATGTGGCGGCTCTGACAGCGCTCGATCGCGAGAGCTGGAAGCCCTTTCGCAAAGAGTACTTCAACAAGCTTTACGAGAATTTCCAGTACATGCGGGACTTAGGGCCTTCTGCACATCGTCTCGATCCGATTGACCGGAAAGTGGAGTCCTCTGCTCAAGTGCTGGCCTTTCTGCGCCGGCTCGGGCGTTGGGACCCGAAGCAAGGCAAGTCACTGAGCGGGCTGGAGTTTGATTCACGGGTGCCGACCTTTCGTATTGTGAGCCGCGAGCACGTCGAGATCACCTATCAGTTGGCGGGCAGCCGTGCCGAAGAAGGAGACCGCTACACCTTGGTGATCAAAGCAGTGAAGGACAGCAAGCTGCCCTGGCGGATCGTAAACGTCAAGCACGTGGTGATCGGCGGCAAGTCTTGGACTGGATCTGCCAGCGAGCTTGCGGCGGTGGCCGAACCGCCAGTTGCTCGCGAGGTTGCGAACTCCGCAACGACGGCACCACTTATCGCGGCTGCGGCACAACCAATCACGGCCGTGCCGCTCGCCACGGCAGCTGGAGCAAACGCAACAACTCGCGCAATCTCGACCACGGTGTCATCGGTGGTCTGCCCAACGTCCAGACCGTCCCGTGAGTACGGGTTCGGGGCCTGGCACCGGCGCTACTATAAGGACCAGACCCTGGTAGATATGAGCCCGACCGGGAAGCGCTCCAAGCGGGAACACACGGAAGTGCGCGAGGTGGTCCAAGCCGGCCTGGACTTGGAGGGCCGGGAGGGTAGTCCGGTGTTCTCGATTGGCGACGGTGTGGTGGTGCAGACAGTCGAGGACCCAACCTCGCTAGAGTTTAAGCAGGACGGATACGCGGTCGTGGTGAAACACGCGAAACGCTACGGTGGCCGGCAGATATACACGCTCTACGCGCACTTGCAGGAGCGACCGCTGGTGGTCCGAGGAGACACCGTGGAAAAGGGCAAGACGCAAATGGGGAAGATGGGCAAGACCGGTGCGACTCTGGGGCCCAAGGTCCATCTGGAGGCGCGCTACTTCGAGGATCTCTTCGACATGGAAATGGCCGACATCTACGGCAACCCGAAGCCGCAGACTAAGGACTCGTTCAACCACGAGTACTTCGACCAAAACTGGCTCGACCCAGCGCGGCTGCTCGAAGAGCCGAGCGAGTAGCGGCAGCCTGTGCAATCCCCACTCTCTGAACGCAACATCATCATTCAAGGTGCGCGCCAGCACAACCTCAAGAATGTCGATGTAGTGCTACCGCACAACAAGCTGATCGTGGTGACCGGGCCCAGCGGCTCGGGTAAGTCCTCGCTGGCGTTTGATACCTTATATGCGGAGGGGCAGCGTCGGTACGTAGAGAGCCTGTCTTCCTACGCCCGGCAGTTTCTGGACCAGATGCAAAAGCCNNATGGCCGGGCTATCACCGGCCATCGCCATCGAGCAGCGCTCTGCTGGCGGGAATCCGCGGTCGATCGTGGCCACGACGACAGAGATCTACGACTACCTGCGGCTGCTCTACGCGCATATCGGTGTGCCGCATTGCCCTGGCTGCGGAGATGCGGTGTCCGCACAAAGCCCACAGCGAATCTGCGATCACCTGGATGCGCTGCCTCAGGGCCGCCGGATGATGCTGTTGGCCCCCTACGTGCGTGGCAAAAAGGGCACGCATAAGGATGTATTCGAGGCAATTCGCCGGGACGGATACGCTCGGATGCGGGTGAATGGCGACCTCGTCATGAGCGAGGACGAGCCGGACCTAGACAAGAACAAGAAGCATGACATCGAGGCGGTGGTCGATCGCCTAGTGGCGGGCAAGACGGATCGCGGACGGCTCTCGGATTCGGTAGAGCGCACCCTGCGTTCGGGCGACGGGATGCTGGTTTTGATGCTGGAATGCAAGGATGCCAGCGGCTGGGACGAGGAGCTGATCAGCGAGCACTTCGCCTGCACCAAATGCAGCATCAGCTTCGGCGAGTTGCAGCCGCGTAGCTTCTCGTTCAACAGTCCGTATGGCGCCTGTAAAAAATGCCACGGTCTGGGCACATCATTGGCAGTAGATGAGCGCCTGGCGGTGGATGGAAAGAAGACGCTGGCTCAGGGCCCATTTCCCGTTTGGAAGGTTGGGATGCGGCGCATGGTTCGGCGCTATCAGAACATCCTGAACTGCGCCGCCGCGCATCACAAGATCCCGCTGGATGTGCCGTACGAGGAACTCAGCGCCAAGCACCAAGCGATCCTGCTAGAGGGCCACCCGTCACGCGTTTCATTCGCCTTTCGCTGGGCGGGGCGTCAACTGCGCTACACGGAGCCATTTGATGGATTTGTGGCCGATACGCTGCGGCGCTACCACGAGACCGAGAGCAAGCTGATGCGTGACCGCCTGCGCAAGATCTTGGTACGCATGCCCTGCTCGACTTGCCATGGCGCTCGGCTACGGCCGGAAAGCCTGGCTGTGACGGTAAACGACATCCCGATTCATCAATTTTTGGCCTTGAGCGTCAGTGATGCACACGAGACGATCACAACGTTAAATCTGGAAGGCGAACGCCTGGTGATCGCCGGGGAAATCGTGCGCGAAATCGCGGCCCGCGTGGGCTTTCTCTGTGCTGTCGGGCTCGGCTATCTGACGTTGAATCGAGAGAGTGGGACGCTGTCCGGCGGCGAAGCGCAGCGAATTCGCCTGGCCACCCAGATTGGCAGTGGCCTAGTTGGGGTGATGTATGTCCTGGATGAGCCGAGCATTGGCTTACACCAGCGTGACAACCGGCGGCTGCTCGACACACTCATACGGCTTCGTGACCTAGGCAATACCGTGGTGGTGGTCGAGCATGATACCGAGACCATCGAAACGGCAGACTATATCGTAGATATGGGGCCGGGTGCCGGATCACTGGGCGGAGAGGTGGTCTATGCAGGCCCGCCGCAGGAATGCCATGACTCGCTGACTGGCCTGTACTTGCGCGGGGTCAAGAAGATCGCGGTCCCCGAAGAGCGCCAGGTCGGCAATGGCAACGCGCTCACCGTATCCGGTGCAACCGCGAACAATCTGCACAACCTCACCGCAAAGATCCCCCTAGGCCTGTTCTGCTGCGTAACGGGCGTATCAGGCTCCGGAAAAAGCACGCTGGTCAACCAGGTCTTGGTGCGGGCGTTGAAGGAAAATCTGGCGGGTCGAGCCTTACCGTCAGTGCTGAAGCGGTTGCGCGGCATGGAGCATGTGGACAAGATGATCGTGGTGGACCAGAGCCCAATCGGGCGGACGCCACGTTCGAACCCCATTACCTACACCGGTGGATTTGACCACGTGCGCCAGCTGTTTGCCAAACTTGCAGATTCGAAGATTCGTGGGTATAAACCAGGGCGGTTCAGCTTCAACGTCAAGGGTGGTCGCTGCGACGAGTGCAAGGGCGATGGCATACGCAAGATCGAGATGAACTTCCTGCCGGACGTCTACGTCCCCTGCGAGACGTGCAAGGGAAAGCGCTACAACCAGGAAACCCTCCAGGTACGCTACAAAGGCAGGAATATCGCCGAGGTGCTGGACATGACGGTGCACGACGCCTGCGAGTTTTTCTCGGCGGTGCCGATGATTCACCGGATCCTGTTTACGCTGGATGAAGTAGGGCTGGGCTACATCCGCTTAGGACAGTCAGCGACAACGCTAAGCGGCGGCGAGGCGCAACGGGTGAAGCTCTCGACAGAGCTGGCCAAGAAGCCCCGCGGCCACACGCTCTATGTGCTCGATGAGCCGACTACCGGACTGCATATCGACGATGTTCAGCGGCTGTTGGAGGTGGTCTATCGGCTGCGAGACCGAGGCAATACAATTCTGGTAATCGAGCATAATCTGGACGTAATCAAAGCATGCGATCATATTATCGACATGGGGCCTGAAGGTGGTGATGGCGGCGGCGAAGTAGTGGCACAGGGTACGCCGGAGCAGGTTTGTAAGGTGGCAGGCAGTTACACGGGGCAGTTTCTCAAAGACATTCTGGATGCAGATCATGACTGACACACAACGCGCTGAACTGATTGAGCAACTAGAACGGGAACGCGGCACCACCTTGGACAAGATCGCTGAATTTCAGGTGTTGGTGCAGCCCATCTCGCCCGACAACGCCATCGGGCGCGTCAGTCGGATGGATGCGATCAGCAACAAGGCGATCAACGAGCGTGCGCTTCACCAGGCGCGCGAACGGCTGACGCGTCTCGAGAATACGCTAAAGCGGGCCACCTCGCCAGAGTTTGGCCTCTGCATGCGCTGCAGGAGCACGATCCCGATTCCCCGCCTGGTGGCGATTCCCGGAACGGTCGTGTGCGTGGAGTGCGCGTCCACCTAAAAATGCCGCGCTGGATCTACTTGATCGCGCTGGCGGCCACGCTTTCGGCGCAGGAACCGGTCCGCATTCTGCCGACCGCAGGCTTGGCTGCGCCCCCGGCAATTCCCGGTCTTGTCGATGTCCGCCCAGACCCGCAGGGGGGGTATCTGGCGCAGGCTACCGTAGATGCCCGGTCGCTGCTACACCGGATCGGGTTTCAGGTGGATGTGATCACCGCGGCCCGCGACTATGAAGCCACCTCGTACGCGGACCTGGCTGCGGAAATCGCACAGTTGCAGGCAGATCATGCGACTATCTGCCGCCTCTATTCGATCGGCGACTCGCTCAACGGCCTACCGCTGTGGGTATTGCGCATCACGGACCATCCGGACATCGAGGAAGATGAGCCCGAGGTGAAGCTGGTCGGCGGCATTCACGGCGATGAACGCTCGGGCGTGGAGATGGCGATGCGCTACGCCATTCAGCTGCTGGAGAGCTACGGCAGCGATCCAGTTCAAACCGCGCTCATCGACCACACAGACATCCATATTTTGCCACTGATGAATCCAGATGGCTGGGAAGCCCTCCGCCGCGGCAACGACAACAACGTGGATATGAACCGAAACTTCCCTTCCCCATTCATGCCGCTGAACCATTTGCCAGAGCAGGAAGTGCAGCACATCGTGAACTGGACCTTGGGGCGGCACTTTGCGCTGTCCGGCGGCTTGCACAGCGGCGCAATCGGCGTGATCTATCCGTGGGGGCATTTCCATGACCACACCGACACGGATGCAATGTTTCCGGAAACCGATCTGGTCCGCACGATTTCACTGGAATACACGCTGACCAACCCAAATATGCTTGCCCGGACCGGAGGACAGCCATGGGGTGGGAGCTGGGATCGCGGGGTGATCAACGGCGCCGCCTGGTTTAAAATCAACGGCGAGATGGCTGATTGGAACTATCGCTACGCGGGTTGCCTGGAAACCACCATCGAATTCACCCAAAGCAAGACGCCCAATGCCTTTGGCATGGATCAGGCCTGGACCGAGAACGAGACCTCGTTGAAGACCTATATGGCCGGGATTCAGCGCGGGATTCATGGCACGGTGCGCTGCGCGACCACCGAGGCACCGTTGAACGCGAGCATTCTGATCTGGTCGCAGGATGCGACGGCGCAGCAGATTACGCTGGAGACGGGCTGGAATGTGGTAGCCTTACCAGCGGTCCCCGCTGACCGAGGCTTCGACGTGATCTTCCCGAATGCGACGTGTGCCTGGGAGTATGATCCAATTCGTCAGAGCTTCAGAGCGGCAGCAGAGCTTACGCCCGGACGCGCGGCCTGGGTCCACAATACCGTTGCTGAAACGATCGAGATCACGGGACTTGCGCTCCCGGGCTTCAGCCTCGGTCTGGGCAGTGGCTGGAACCTGGCCGGGGTCACGACAGCCGCTGCGATGCGCTCGAGCGGGGTCAGGCTCCCAATCGTGAGCCTGGATCGGTCCGGCGTGCAGGCGACTATGCTGGACACGGCGGAGAGCCCGTTGGTCGAGCCGGTGGCTGGCGATGGCCAGTGGCTGTTTGCGAACTTCGCAACTTCCGTGCCGATTGGCCCAGACCAGATCAACCCGCCACTGGCCACACGCAGTGATGCCGAGAACGGGCTGGGCGATTTTCACCGAGTGGCGTTGCCTGGGCGCTACCTCGTGACTGCCGTCGACCAAACACAACCGACGGTGGTAGACGTCAGCGAGGCGTTGCGAACTTCGCAATCTGCGTTGTCCGCAGAGGTAGACCTGCCGTATGCCCCGACCACGCGCTGGGAAGTGATCGTGCCGGAAGGTATACAGGCCAACGGCCTGGCCAAGCGGGTCCAGATTCCATTTCGCCTGACCACAGCTGCCCAAGCAGAGACTACCTGGCGAATCAACGGCGGTGCCTGGCAGCGTCAAGCGCTGCGCCACCAATCTGGCGACCGCTGGCAGGTAACGGTGCCCGGATTGCAGGCAGCCGACAGCGTGGAGTATTACCACCAGATCGTGCGCCGCGGCGCTGTGCTGGCGCGGCACCCCGCAACCGGGGTCCACACGCAAGTCGTGCAGTAATGGCCAATAGCCCAAGGCAGGTACCACCTGGATTTCTAGAGGAAGTTTGGCCTGCAAGACTGGGAGCGCCGGATTGATCCGGCATTCGAAGCCTACTAACTCTCCCTGCCATAAGCAGAACCCATTACCCCTCACAATTGCCGGATGAATCCAGCGCTCCCAGTGATGGGGCTGTTGGATATTGTCAACTATTCTACGGTAACGCTCTTGGCGAGGTTGCGGGGCTGGTCGATCTCGCAACCGAGCTCATCGGCGACGTAGTAGGAGAACAGCTGGAGGGCGACCACGGTCAGGACGGGGGCGGTAGCCTTACCGGACTTTGGAATCCAGAGCACGTCATCGGCGAGGCTGCTGGCTTCGGTATCGCCCATGGTGGCCGTGACGATGACCGGCGCTTGCCGGGCACGGCACTCTTCGATGTTGCCGAGAACCTTTTCCTTGCCAGGGCCATCGTTTGCGAGCGCAATGACGGGGCAATTCTCATCGAGCAAGGCGAGTGGCCCATGCTTGAGCTCAGCGGCATGATAGCCTTCGGCATGGATGTAGCTGATCTCTTTGAGCTTGAGCGCGCCTTCGAGTGCGACCGGGTAGAAGTAGCCGCGGCCGATGAAGAAGCAGTGATGCATCTTGTGCCAGCGCTTGGCGACTTCTTTGATGTGGTCTGCTGTCGCGAGGACTTCTCTGATCAGCTCGGGAAGCATGCGGATCTCTTCGCACAGCTCGATGCCTGCCTGACGCGGGAAGCGTCGGGTACGCGCGAATTTCATGGCCATCATCAGCATCACCGAGACCTGGGTGGTGAAGGCCTTGGTGGAGGCGACGCCAATCTCGGGACCAGCGTGCAGATAGACGCCACGCCCAGCTTCGCGGGCAATGGTGGCGCCGACTACGTTACAAAGACCAGCAATCTGCGCACCTTTCTGCTTGGCTTCGCGCAGGGCGGCAAGAGTATCGGCAGTTTCACCGGACTGGCTGATGACGATGGCAAGAGTACTGGCATCAACGATCGGGTTGCGGTAGCGGAATTCTGCGGCCTGCTCGACTTCGGTAGGGATGCTGGCGAGATCCTCGAAAAAATACTCACCGAGCATTCCGGCATGGAGCGAGGTGCCGCACGCAGCGATGATGATGCGCTGGATGCAAACCATGTCACGGGGCTCCATGCAGAGCCCGGAGAGGTAGGCAGTGCCTTCCTGGAAGTTGAGACGCCCGCGGGTGGCAACTTCGATGGCGTTGGGCTGGTCGAAGATTTCTTTGAGCATGAAATGCTTGTAGCCACCCTTCTCGACTGCCTCGATATCCCAATCGACTGTGGAAACTTTGCGAGTCACCGGGAGGTTGCTGGTATTGCGAAGATCGATGTGGCCTGCTTCAACGAGGGCGACATCGTCGTCGTCGAGGAAGATTACGTTAGAGGTATGGGCCACGATGGCTGCTACGTCGCTGGCGACAATGGTTTCGTCATCGCCAACGCCAATGGCGATGGGGCTACCCTTGCGGGCTACCACGATCTGGCCGGGATGCTTGGGGGAGACGACCGCCATCCCGTAGGTGCCTTTGATCTGCTCAATAGCGGCAAGGACGGCTTCGAGCAGGTCCCCTTGGTAGAACTCGCTGATGAGCTTAGGCAGAACTTCGCTGTCGGTTTCAGAGTAAAATGTGTGCCCTTTCTCGCTCAAGCGGGTGCGGAGCACGGCCGCGTTGTCAATGATGCCGTTGTGCACGACCGCGATATCTCCAGCGTCGTTCACGTGGGGATGCGCATTGGGAACGGAAGGACGGCCATGTGTGGCCCACCGCGTGTGGGCGATGCCGTAGCTGCCAGCGATGTCGGCCTCTACCTCTTTTGCGAGGTTCGCCACCTTGCCGATCGCTCGACGCACTTGGATCTCCTTGCCAACGATTGCCACACCAGCGGAGTCATATCCGCGATATTCGAGTCTCCGCAACCCATTTAACAAAACGTCTGCAACTCGACCTGGACCGGTATAACCGACAATTCCACACATTCGCACTAACCTTTCTTTGGATGATCCCGCGCACTCAATCATGGTACTGCGTTAACATAACGTGATTTAACGATTGGCAAGGAGCGATAGCGATGAGCAAACTTTTTGGTACCGACGGAGTTCGAGGACGAGCAAACCACTATCCGATGATTCCTGAGCTGATCGTGCGTATCGGGCGCGCGGTCGCGCACTATGTCCCGGGCCGGAGCGATCGCGCGCCACGCGTGATTATCGGCAAAGACACGCGGCTCTCGGGCTATATGATCGAAAATTCGCTGGTGGCGGGGCTGTTGTCTCACGGCGCTGATGCGATTCTTGTGGGGCCGGTGCCCACGCCAGGCCTGGCGCATCTGACGCGGTCGATGGCGGCCGATGCGGGGATCATGATCACGGCGTCGCACAACCCCAGCTGTGACAACGGGATTAAGATTTTTGATCGGGATGGTTTCAAGCTCACGAACGAGCTTGAGGCCGCGATCGAGAAGATGGTCCTGAGTGAGAAGGTTGAGAATGGTCCGGAACGGGTCGGGCGCGCGAGACGGATTGAGAATGCGGCCGCTCGCTATGTGGAGTTTGCCAAGGCTTCAGTCGCGGAGTTTTCTCTGGATGGCCTGCGAATTGTGCTGGATTGCGCAAACGGTGCCGCCTACAAGGTGGGCCCGATGATCTTCGAGGAACTTGGTGCGGAGGTCGATGACCTGGCTACATCGCCAAACGGGACGAATATCAACGAAAACTGCGGTGCAACATCGCCGGCTCGCTGTCGGGCGCGCGTGCTGGAGACTGGCGCAGATATTGGCATCATGTTTGATGGAGACGCGGATCGCGTGTTGTTCGTGGATTCGAATGGGCATCTCGTCGATGGAGACGCAATTCTCGGCCTGCTGGCGACAGACTACCATAGCAGAGGTGTGTTAAAGCACGACACACTTGTGGCCACAGTGATGACAAACCTGGGCCTGGACCGCGCCTTGGAGGCAAAGGGGATCAAGACGATCCGCACGGCAGTAGGAGACCGCAATGTCATCGAAGCGATGCGCGATGGCGGCTTCAGTCTCGGGGGCGAAAACTCCGGCCACATCATCTCCCTTGCTCACACCACAACAGGCGACGCGATCGTAAGCGGGCTGCAGGTGCTGCGGATTCTACTGAATAATCCGGGCAAGAGCCTGAGCGATCTGACCATGTTCGTCAAGCTGTTTCCCTCCAAGCTGGTGAACATCAAAGTCAAATCTAAGCCAGCAATTGAGGACGTGCCCGAGCTGATGGCAGCGTTGACGGAGTGCGAGGAAACGTTGGGCCGTGATGGACGCCATCTGGTGCGCTACTCAGGCACAGAGAATTTGATCCGCATTTTGGTCGAGGCATCGACCGAGGAGCAGGTTCAGGAGTGGAGCGGCAAGTTGGTGGCTGTCACGCGCGCCGCACTGACCTGATCAGAACGCCGATTCTCAGCGCAGGACCTGGCGATAGGCGCGCAGCAACTCGGCGGGTAAGTGCCCGGAGATTGCTTCGGGCTGATTGTGGTACCGGCGCCTAAACGGTAGCGGGGCAAGGCCGTAGTATCGCTTGATGTTGCGAGAGAAGTGAAACTGGCTGGCGTAACCGAGCCGGTCGGCAACCTGCTCGACGGACTCGCTGCTGCTGACGAGTCGATTTGCCCCCTGATGCAATCGCAATCGCTCGCAAAAACGAGCGGGCGTTTCGCCGCACGCGGCTTTGCAGACACGGATCAGCTGCGGTTTAGAAAGGCACGCGATCACGCACAGCTCAGCGATAGTTGGGGGCCGAAAGTTTTGGCCTCGCCATTGTGTGCGAAGCGCGGCCACGATGCG
>DMTJ01000122.1 GCA_003477185.1 Lentisphaeria bacterium | reverse complement strand
CTGTTGGCGGGCACCATCCACTACCGCTTCCCTCCTCCCGGCCTAAAAGCCCCCCCGGACATGACTAATAGCGCCATCATCTTCACCCCGGACGGGCTCTTGGAGCAGGTCTATGATAAGATCAAGATCGTGCCATTTGGAGAGTTTACGCCATTCGAAGACCAGCTACCTTGGCTGGTGGAACTGATCGGCATGGGACGCAGTCTGTTGCCCGGCAGAGAATACACGCTGTTTGAGCACGAGGAGGCACGCTTTGGCGTGAACATCTGCTACGAGGACATCTTCCCGCAGGTCAGTGCGAACTTCGCAAAGCAAGGCGCAGAATTCCTAATGGTGATCACCAACGATGCCTGGTACGGCACGACCAGCGGCCCCGAGCAACACCTGTCACACGCGGTATTTCGGGCCGTAGAAACAGGACTGCCGCTGCTGCGTAGCGGCAACAACAGTGACAGCTGCCTGATTCTCCCGGACGGCACCGTCACAGAGCGCCTGATCCGAGATGGGCAGCGCTTTGTGCGTGGCACGCAACGCTATCAAGTGCCGCTGGTTCGCCGCGAGCAGCTCACTCACTACGTCCGCTACGGGCCGTGGTTCCTGCATGCCATGGCCTTTCTCGGTGGCCTGAGCATTGCCGTTTGCGCAGTTCGCAAGCTGTCTTCGAACCTAACTCTCATTGAGCGAGTCGAAGCAGCCTAGCTAGTGTGGCGAATCGGAGAGGACCGCACTTTTAGCCAAGCACGGCAGTGCTGTTCCTCCCGAGTCTAGGAAGGAAGATGATGGTCGGAAAAATCCTCCCTGTCCTGGCTTGAATCGCCCTCTGCATTCCTGTAGTGATGGCAATCCCTCGCCCGCCAAAGGCGATTAACTATGCCATTCACCATCTTAGCGCCGTATGCTATTCGGCCTATCTCGGCCACAGTTTCTTCGTTTTGGGCATTCAGCACGGATACATCCCGGTGCCGCGCAATGCCATTGGGGTTTTGCTCTATGTGCTGCTAGTGATCCTCTCTGCAACGCTACTCTACCGGCTCTACGAAAAAACAATGACGGACCTGCGCGACGGCCGTTGAATTCGCAGCATACCGCCCCACTGATTATGCCGGCGAGACGCTCGCAGTCCCAGCAGATGAGCGGGCGACGACGTCTAGCCAGGGCTGTTGGTTGCGGGGTTGCCCCCGGCGGGACAATAATAGGGATCTACGATTTCGAAGCCTGCAGCTATAAGTAGACCGGCGTAATGCCGCCAAACTTGAGCGTGGCCAAGAGCTCCTAGAGGACGTGGGGGAGGTCTGCTGGCGGTACGTGGAACAACGAGGCGTTGGCAAAGACGCCGTCGAAATGCGCGGGCGGTAGGCCCTAAGCTCGACAGGCTGCTAGCGCGTGCGTAGCCAGCGGTCGATCGCCTTCCAGTTATGGTTCCCGAATCGCTTGTGCACTTTACGGAAACCGCCGCCGTATATCGGATCCGGGCTCTTGTCGATGGTGATGTAATCCTGCATCCAGCCCTGCTTGCGGCAATACATGGCAGCGGTATACTGGCAAAGCCCTTCCTCCAAGTCTCGCGGCAGGTCCGCGATAGGACGGTAGGTCTCCGAAATCAGATCGTGAGTTAACTCGTGAATGGCCGTGATAAGAAACTGATCGGGAGTTAGCCCTGACAGGATGAAGATGGTCTCGCTGACTTCTGTGTCCGCAGAGACCACGCGCCCGGCAAAGGAACGCGTCTCGGTGCGCTCGTTGCGCCGGTAGAAGCCGCGGGCCGTCATCTGATCGGGCATGTGGCCCTGCTCCCCCATCACCCGCAGCAAACTCGGGCGGTCCACCAGTTTGAGCTTTGGCAAGGAGGCTGAGACGATCCCGGTCACGGCCTTAAGCTGTGCACGTGCCTGACGAAGCCGAGCCAGGCCGTTCGCGGGGTCGAAAATTGCGGACTTTGCGCAGGTGGCACATTGCTTGCGCCCGTCTTTTAGCAGCTTCCCCGCGTCGAATGGCAGTCCACAGCCGAAGCAGCGATGCCCGTCTGCGTGCGCCTTGCAGTACTTCTTGCCATTGATGGTGAACATCTGGCGTAACGGCTGGGCGCAGAGCGTGCATTTCGGCAGCGAAATATTCAGACACTTCTTGCCGCAGTAGGACTTGCCCTCGGATATCACAAAGCTTCCAGACACATGCTCCTTGCAGCTGGCGCAGGTGGGCAAGGTCCGGCGATGACACAATTTCGAACAGAAGGATTTACCTTCGGCCGTGAGGTAACTGCCGGAAAGCGCGTTCTTGCAGACGCTGCAACGCGCGGCTTCTGCGGAAATCGCGAAGGATACCAGCAGGAGTATGACAGAGAAATATCTCGAATTGGGCACGTAAAATCCTCAAGAAGTCCCTGTAGTAGCTGATATTTCCGTTTGGTGACCTAGCTTACCCCCGAACGTCGGATGCACCACAGCGGGGAAGGGCTGATATGTCAATGACCAAGTTTCAGCAAGATGCCGAGGGCATGACGCTAGCGGTGGCTTGTGGTGGAACCGGCGGGCATTTCTTTCCGGGCCTAGCGATCGCGCGAGAGTTTAAGCGCAAGGGGGGGACAGCGATCCTTTTTGTCGGCGGTAGCCAACAGGACGCTCAGATCAAGCAGGCCGAGGAAGAAGCCCTGGAGGCCGTTCCTTCTCCGGTTGTGCGTCTACCGCGGTCCAAGCTGGGATTGCCCTTATTTGCTGTACGTCTGGCTTGGTGCGTGTTGCAGACCGCCCGCCTGCTGGGCAAGCATGGCGTGGACTTGGGCATCGTCATGGGCAGCTATGCGTCTGCACCATTGGGACTGGCACTTCTGCTACGTGGCAAGCCACTGGCGGTACACGAGGGCAACGCCATTCTTGGCCGGGCGAATCGTCGGCTGGCGAAGTACGCAGCCCACACCATGCTCTCGCTTCCTATTCCAGAGTTGCTATGCGAGGACGATACGACCTTGGTAGGCATGCCCGTACGGACGGAGATCCTGGGGGCAGCAGATCACGAACTTGAAGACGAGGAGTCGCTGAGTCGCTACGAGGCGCTCGGGCTATCTCCAGACTTCCCGGTGGTTCTGGTATTTGGCGGCAGCCAGGGCGCGGAGGCGATTAACCAGGCCGTGCTGGGAGCAATCCCCAGGCTGGACTTCCCACCCCTGCAACTGGTGCACTTCACAGGAAAGGAGGATAATCGCGAGGAGCAGGAACTGTGTGAGAAACATGAGATCATGGCCCAAATCGCAGCGCGAACGGACCAGATGGGTGCGTATCTGGCAGTGGCAGATTTGGTCGTATCTCGGGCTGGCGGATCGACAGTTGCCGAGCTCGCGGTTACTGGACGGCCATCCATCCTAATTCCCTATCCGCACGCGACGGATGCACACCAGGCCCTGAACGCGGAGGTTGTCGCGCGTGCCAAAGGCGGGCATGTGATTGCCGAAGCGGACCTGACCTCCGACGCCCTGCGCGAGGCGATCACCGCCGCGCTCACCGACCCTGAGTTGCGGAGATCGCAACGCGAGGGTATTCTGACCTTGGCACATCCCCGTGCGGCCGAGGACATCGTAAGCTTGCTGATTTACGAGCAACGCAAGACCTCGAACTAGCACAGCATCCCAATGAGGCCCTTGTTTGAAGCCGGCTTTCCTGACACTTCTGCTCGCCATTTCCGTAGTTGCGAACGAGTTTCGTCCCACCGACGCCGCGATCGACCGAGGGCTGGCTTGGCTGGCGACTGCCCAAGCAAAGAACGGGGCGTTTGCGCACAGCGATCAAGCGAAGCCGGCCAACGCCTATACCGGGCTCGCCGTCTTGGCGTTTTTGTCCAGCGGTCACCTCCCGGGGCGTAGCGCATACAGTGACACGGTGACGCTAGCAGTGAATCAACTGCTGAAACAATCCCAAGCCCATCAGGGCTACCTAGGGGCGGACGGAGGCAGAATGTACGGGCACGCGATCGCGACACTGGCTCTTTCACAGGCCTATGGCCAGATGCCAGACACGCAGACCAATTTACGGATTCAGCAGAGCCTCACGCAAGCAACGGCAATTATGGTGGCCGCGCAGAACCCAAAAGGTCCTCGAGCAGGTGGCTGGCACTATGAACGCAAGCCCAAGGATGCAGACCTTTCGGTAAGCTGCTGGCAGATGCTGGCGCTGCGCGCCGTCCGTCAGTGCCAGATCTCGGTTCCCCAGGACTGCCTGGACCAAGGTGCTGCGTTCATCTGGCGATGTCATTCGGCAAAAATTCCGGGGTTCTCCTATCGCCCCGAAGACCAGCGCAAAATCGGCGCTATGCGTGCAGCCGGGATCGCGACTCTATCGCTCGCACAACCGCCTCAGGGCGACCGCGTGACCGAACTTGCGAAGTCCGCAGAGTTTTTGGGCTCCCCGCCGCCCAAGCACGGGCAGTATTACTACTATGAACTATTCTATCGCACACATGCGGCCGTACTCTACGGCGGCGACGCACTGCACTCTCTTCCGGGTATACACAGCGCCTTGTTAGGACTGCAGCGAAAGAATGGGGCATTTGCCCAGCACAGCGGCTTCGATGGCGGTGTATATTCCACGGCTTTCGCCATCCTTGCACTCAGCGCAGACTATCAGCTACTGCCTGCATTCTCCCCTCGTCGTACCGGAAGCTCGCCCTCATGACCTTTTCTAAAGTATGCCTCCTTGGCCTTGCCCTTTTCGCCGTGCTGTTCATTATTTTCGGACTCACCTTGCCCAGGGAGTACTCCGTGGAGCGAGAGATAACCGTCACTGCGCCCAAACATACAGTGCAGGACTTGGTAAGCGATCTGGCCCGTTGGCCGGAGTGGACCCCATGGCAGGAGGCAGACCCGACGTTGAAGGTGACCACCAGTGAACAGACCCAGGGCGTAGGCGCAACCCAGAGCTGGAAGGGCGAGAAAGGTGCGGGTCGGCTTGAGATCACGGCAGACAATGATGACGGCATCGCCTATGAAACGTGGTTTGACAATGGAAAACTTGCTTGCAAGTCCACTATTTCTTACAAGGTTGCGGACTCCGCAACCGTGGTGATCTGGCGATTGGACGGTGTGTCGGACCTCCCGGTCGTGGGTGGCTACCTCTCGGCAGCCGTGGACGGGATGGTCGGGCCGATGTTTGAGCACGGCCTTGGCAAACTCAAGGCATTGGCCGAGGAGCCAACCGCCGGCCCCGCTGCGGCTGGAGAGACCGCTGCCCCGGAGCCCGCTGCCAGCGAGAACAACAGTCCATGAGCAAGTTTGCGGGGATCGCACAGAGCGCTTGCATGCAGCGCTTGCTTGAGCAGGCCGTGCAAATCAGCAAGCTTCCTCGGCCGGTCCTGATTCGCGGTGAACGCGGAGCCGGCAAGGAGCTGCTAGCGCGCTTTCTGCACGACTGCAGCGCTCGCGCCCAAGCTCCGTTCGTGGCCGTGAACTGCGCGGCTTTTACAGATGAACTGATGGATGCCGAGTTGTTTGGCCATGAGGCTGGCGGCTTTACCGGAGCGACAGATACGCGTCTGGGAAAGCTGGAGCTCGCCCACAGCGGATCTCTTTTTCTCGATGAGATCGGCAACATGTCCCCACGCCTGCAGGACCGGATCCTACGGGTCATCGAGTACCAGTCGTTCCAGCGCGTCCGAGGAAACCAGACCGTTCAGGTAGATGTTCGAATTATTTCTGCGACGAACGCAGATCTCGAGTCTCTGATGCATGATGGCCTGTTTCGACCAGACCTTTACGACCGGCTCACCTTTGCCGAGCTGTACCTACCCGCCCTGCGCACGAGGCGCTCGGACATCCCGCATTTGGTCGTAGACTTTGTTCAGGCATTACATCGCGAGATTCCCAACCTCCCACCACGCACATTCACGCGGGAGACTATGGAGGCGTTAATGAGCTATCATTGGCCTGGAAACATCCGTGAGCTGAAGAATGTCGTCGAGAGACTGTTTGTCTCCGGCAGCTCCGAGAAGATTGTACCGCCCGATCTCCCTTCCGAGATCGCCGGTGCCCCGCCAATCGTCGGCGACGGTTTCCACCAACAGGTCGAAGCATTAAGACGCGAGCTGATCCTGCGCGCGCTTCGCCAAACGAATGGAAACCAGCGCGCCGCAGCAGCTGCGCTGGACATGTCCTACCACCAGTTTCGGCACTACTATCGGAAGTATCAAAGCTGACCCGGCCAAGCGCGATCAATGAGCCATCAGAATCTCTGCGAGTTCGTCAACATCTGATGTTTGATACAGCTGCTGACGGAGCGAATTATTGCGCATCAGCCAACTGATTCTGGCCACGACCTGCAGGTACAGCGCAGGCGGGCGGACAGGTGCCGCAATCAAGAATACAAAATGCACGCGGGCGTTGTCAGGGGCGAGAAAGTCAATTCCAACACGGCTGCGCCCCACACAGAGACAGAGATCACTCAGCCCCACAGGCCTCGCATGGGGAATGGCAACGCCCATCCCTAAGCCGGTGCTGTCTTCTTCCTCCCGCTGCAACACAGCCTCGAGAAAGTCCGCTGGCACAGCTAATAATGGGGACTGGGCCAGCGGTTGAAACAGCTCTCGAATTGCGTCGGCCGGTGTCTCGGCGGCTAGCTCAAGAACGCGCTCACGAGCAATATATTCGGCGATGTTACGCACGTGCCGACAAAGTCGCTCCCATCGCTGCTACTGAAACAGCTCCATGTATGGAACCACAGTCAGATAGACCGCACAGCCGACAGCGGCCAGAGCTGCAACCGAAGTCAGCGTATACAGAATACCAGGGGCAACATCGTCACCAGATGCCAAGTCCTCGGACGCTGTTGTTGGTTCTGCCTCATCGTCAGTGGTTGCCTTCGTCTTCCCGGCTGGCTGTTTCAGGCGAAGCGTCTTTTCCTTCTTCTTGGCAGCCCGCCTTGTGGTACGCTGTGCTTCCTCTTCGGCTGGTGCAGCTTCCGGAGCCGCGACTGGATCACCCGAAGGTTTGCCTTGCGGTGGCTTAATCTTCAGTGTGGAACGAGAAGCTGCACGCTCGGGTGCGGCGGATTCAACTTGTGTAGGTGCCTTGATCTTAAGCGTGGAGACTTGATCCTCTCCCGCAGCAGGACGGCTGGGGGGGGGAATCGCATCGCTATCCTGTGTCGGTGTCTCACCGTCTACAGCGGGTGCCTTGATCTTAAGCGTGGGACGCTTCTTCGACTTGGCTGTCGGAAGTCCGGGCTCAGAGGCCTCTGTGCTTGGCGTCTTAATATCTGCACGGGTCAGCCGTGCGGTTGGAGTCTCGCCTACCTGCGCTGCTGGCCCCTTAACCTTGAGTGTGCGCCGCTGCGCACCTTCACCAGCGCCAACGGCGGGAGGTGGCTGTTGAACGGTCCCTGTTTGGCTGACCTGCTGCGGCCCAGGAGACGGACGCAGACGAATAGTCTGACTTGCAGAGAGAATTCCGGCAAGCTGCTTCTTCTTTTCCTTGATCACCTTCAGGTGAACGGTCTCGGTATCCAGTGTGTCTTCCGCAGACGAAGGTCGGCGCTCGTCACCTGGCCTGATATGCAGGACGCCAGCTCCCCCTTCTCCATCTCTGGCAGCCATGGGATCGCTAATTCCAGGTACGGTAGTACCTGGCCGCGGCACGCGCTTGAGCCGAGCGGTTGCCTGATCGCGCGATGATGCGGCCGGCGATGCTACGCCGGGCGCTGTCGCGGGGCGGCCGGGGACGATGGGCTTGGCACGCAACGTGGAAGTGGCGGTTGGGTCGACCGGACGTTGGGACCTGGGACGTGCCCGAATGCTGGCGGTATCGGTGCCAATCGCACGACGCGAAATACTGGTAGATGTATCGGTCAAGCCAGGACGCGCGGCGGAGGGCTGCGGGCCAGAACCGCCACCTCGGGTGGGGGCTGACTTTACTCGGGCGCGGATGGCTGCGGTCTCGTCGGTCGAGTTTTCGACGCGCGTACTTGGTCCGGAGGCGAGGGCCGGATCGTTCGCACTAGCTCCTGGAGGCGGCGCAGATTCGCTGTCTTCGGTGGCAAACTCATTCGCTTGCATTGCTGGGGCGATCTGCGTGGCCAGCCGACGTTTGGCGCGCAGTGCAC
Organism: Lentisphaeria bacterium; assembly: GCA_003477185.1. Classification (GTDB taxonomy): domain Bacteria; phylum Verrucomicrobiota; class Lentisphaeria; order JABSQK01; family UBA12247; genus UBA12247. Next base: position 1,395 of record DMTJ01000122.1, on the reverse strand, counting down.
GGGTGCTATCGGTCGAAACGGCACTTGGGGCGACAGGGCGCCGACGAATGCCTTGCGTGGTATCTGAAGGTGTAGTGGCACCTGCCTCGTCTGTGGCGGCGCTGTCGACGGTCGCAGCTTCCCCATCAATACTTCCGACTCTGCGGCGACGGCGAATGCTCTTGCTGCTGTCGCGATCTTTCTTCTGGAGAGCGACAGTGCCATCAGAAACGAGGCCACGTGGCGGTGGTACTAATTCGCTGTCTTCGGTCGGCGCATCTGCCTTGGGCCGGTTGCGAATTGCCATCGTCGTATCGCTAATGGCAGGGGTACCCGCACCCGGTTTACGACGCATCGACTTGCTGGTGTCCCGCACGCCCTTCTTCTGGACGGGCGACGTTCCGTCGCCCTTGCGCCGCAACATGGTGGTCGAATCAGTGGGGGCCATCTGCGGCGACGGAGCCTGACGGGGCCGCAGATGTGCGGTCGTGTCACTCACGCGCGCCGCTGGTCCTGGATCGTCCTGGGTCGTATTTCCGGGCTTGGTCGAAAGCCCTGGCCGAACGCCGAGTGGGCGGGTGGTGTCCGTGGGCTGCTGGCTGCTGACAGAAACGCGCGGCTTTGGCATGGCTGGAGCCTGACTATTCGCAGAGACCGCCCGAATGTTTGCAGTCTCGATCTCTCCGGTTTCCTTCACAGTCACCTTCGGCCGAGCGCCGGGTGGAGTGGGTGAATGCTCCTGAGAACTTACCGTAGCTGCATGGCTGCGCGGCCCGGCCTTGGGCGCGCCAATCGGCTGGGTCTTGTCCTCTCCGTCAGCAGCAGGTTCGGTAGCCTGTCCAGGCACACGCAGGCTGAGCTTCTTCCGAGGGGGGATTGGGTCGTCATTTGCCACTGTGATACCTCTTGATCGGTCTCGTTTCCACCGTCCAAACGCGGCAGGCACAATTCATGCCCTACCATAACGCGACGAACATGATTTGTAAACCCAACGATCAGCCAAGGAAGCCTAAGTTGCGCTGGCTGAAGTTTCCTAGGTTTGGAAGCACGGTATCGATATCGGAATCGCTTACGCCAAACCATTTTGCCAAGGTGGCAGCGTATTGATCCACACTCGTGGTCGGCAGCCAGCGACCGCGACCGGTATCATGGGGACTGCTCTGCAGGTCAATATCCGGGAATTGCCCGTATACTTGTGCGCCGTCTACAGCACCGCCCAAGACAATATGGTGCCCGCCCCAGCCATGATCTGAGCCGCGACCATTGGAAATGAAAGTGCGGCCAAAGTCCGAGGCAGTAAAGGTGGTCACATTATTGGATACGCCGAGGGATTCCATCGTATCTTGGAAGGCGGTCAGCGCGCCACTGAGTCCGCCCAGCAATCCTGCGTGTGCCCCGAGCTGGTCGCCGTGAGTA
>DMTJ01000499.1 GCA_003477185.1 Lentisphaeria bacterium | reverse complement strand
CCATCCTGCCCCCGAAGAGAATCCGAACCACTAGCCACAATGAACAAAACACGCTCAACCCCAGACCCTGGAGTTAGTGAAGATTAGTGAAATTTAGTGGTTCCATCCTTCTTTTCTTCGTTGCACTCCTCCTCCACGGCCAGCCGCCCTTAGACGACGCCCGTCGCGTCTTCATCAACGGGGCTCGGTTCAGGTAGCACCGGATGGCACTTTCACGCTGCACGCGGTACGAATCAAGCTTGTGCCATTCTCTGGCGGACCACCTCGTAGACCATCAAGGTCGCAGCTGTCGCTACATTCAGGGAGTCGGCAGCGCCGAGCATTGGGATGCGTACTGATTCATCTGCCGCCTCCAACCAAGCATCCGTGAGCCCGTACTGCTCGCTGCCGACGACCACCGCAATCGGTCCGGTCATATCCACTTCCCAGTGGTGCTTGGTCGCCGCAGGTGTTGCTGCTACCGAGCGAATGCCGCGCTCCCGCAGCCAGGCCAGCACATCGACGGTTGCGGACTCCGCAACTGGGACCGAGAATAGTGTGCCGATGCTCGCGCGCACGACATTTGGATTGTTGATGTCGGTGGTGCGATCGCAGACGATCACGCCGTCTGCCCCCGCGCCGTCGGCTGAACGCAGAATCGCGCCCAGATTTCCCGGCTTCTCGATCGCCTCGGCAATCAGTAAAAACGGCGGGTCGCCAGTCGGCATCTCAGCCAGCTCGCGTCCCATCAGTGGGGCAATGCCGAGCAGGCCGTCCGGGCGCTCGCGGCACGAAAGCCGATCGAATACCCGTGTGTCGGTCTGCAGTAGCCGCGCGCCTGCGGACTCCGCAAGCCGCAGCAGTTCAGCCTCGTTGTCGCCCAAGAAATACTCCGGGCAGTAGAACAGGCTTTCTGGGCGAATCCCGTGCGTCAGCGCCTGGCGCAGCTCACGATAGCCTTCGATGAGCGTGCGGTCTGTGCGGTCACGATGGCGGCGATTCCGTAGCTTAACGGCGTCTTTTACTTTTGGGTTTTGCGGACTCCGCAAAACCAAGTCGTCAGCGGGCACAGGTGGCCACCAATTGCTCGCAGATGAGCGTACCTGCATTGCCGGATCCGTACGGCGGCGTCCAGGGAGGGATGCCGGCGCGCAGATAGGCTTGGGCGGCTTCGACGATGCGCACAGTGGCAGCACCGACCACGCAGTTTCGACCTGCTTCGACAGTCTCGACCCACTCGGTTTCGTCTCGCAGCGTCACACAGGGCACATCGAAGATAGCCGCTTCTTTCTGCAGGCCACCCGAGTCGGTCAGGGCGAGGCGCGCCTGAGACAGCAGTGCGACCATGTCAAGATAGGATTGTGGATCTAGTAATCGCACATTCTGGCCTGGCACGATGCCGTGGGTTTCGAGCGCGCGGCGACAGCCTGGATGCAACGGCAGCAGCGTTGGCGCTTCAGGCGTGGAAATCTCGTCCATCGCTGCGAAGATCGCAGCGAGTTTTGCGGAGTCCGCAACATTCTCGGCGCGGTGAACCGTGGCAATCTGATAGCTCTTGGGCTGGACGCCCAGTGGCCCCAGCACTCGCTCGATACGCTCGGTAGCTTTCTGCTGCGAGAACAAGGTGCTGTCATACATGACGTCGCCGACGAGGCTGACGCCATTGGTAATACCCTCAGCGAGGAGATTGTCTACGGCAGGTTGGGTCGGACAGAACAGCAGGTCCGAGACGTGATCGGTCAGGACGCGATTCACTTCTTCGGGCATGCGGCGGTTAAAGGAGCGTAGGCCTGCCTCGACGTGGGCAACCGGGATGTGCAGTTTGGCCGCGGCCAGGGCGCCTGCCAAGGTGGAGTTGGTGTCGCCATATAGCAGGACAAAGTCCGGCTTCTGCTCCTGGTAAAGCGCGTCGAGCTGTGCCAGCATCTCGCCGGTTTGGGCGCCGTGCGAGCCGCTGCCAACGCCGAGGTTGAAGCCTGGGGCGGGAATCTCCAGCTCATCAAAGAACACGCGCGACATGTTGTCGTCATAGTGTTGGCCGGTATGGATGATCGTCTCGCGCAAGGCGGGGGTCTGCGCGACGGCGCGGCTGATTACGGCGGCTTTAATGAATTGTGGCCGTGCGCCGACTACGGTCAGAATATGTGACTGTTGGGCCATGCCTAGTTCTCTGCCTGGATTTCTGAAAAGTCTTTACCCGTATCACCTGCGTTGCAGCTCGCCAGCAGCGGTTGGAGGTGCAATTACGATTCGGACTCTTCTGTATCTCCCTTGCCCGTGCCCATGGCTAGAACATGGTACGCGGCCGGGAGTGCTGGAGGTCGCGCCTTTCCGAGGCATACAAGATTTGCATCCCCCAAAAAAGAAAAGAAGAATCAGCGCTGCTCTGGGGGCACCATGTTGAGTATGCACTGCTAGCCCTACGGTGTGGCGGAAGAATTTGTCAGCACCGCCTCGTACCGCTTGGGGCGCACTTTATCGCCTCGCCAACAGCTGTTGGTCTGGCGTCCGTTGTATATGCGATGGTCGGCAGTAGTTTTCCGCACATGTACTCACGCAAGACCTTCACGGAGAACAACGATGGCCTTTACTCTGGATCTCGGCGAGACGGCGCCGGACTTTTCACTGCCTGGCACCGATGGCAAGAATTACTCACTTGCGAACTTCGCAGACCAAGCCGTGCTGGTGATGGTGTTTTCCTGCAATCATTGTCCCTTTGTCACCGGCTCCGAGGAGCGCATGATCGCGTTTTCTGCGGGCTACGCAGCCAAGGGCGTGGCGTTCGTCTCGATCAACTCGAACGAAACCGACGGCCACCCGACCGATTCGATGGAGCACATGCAGCACCGCGCGGAGGATTTGAACTTCCCATTCCCGTACCTGCGCGACGATAGCCAGGACGTAGCCACGGCCTATGGGGCGTTGCGAACTCCGCACTACTACGTGTTTGATGCAGACCGTAAACTGCGCTATACAGGTCGTATGGATGATCAGCCGCGGGTCGCCTCTGAGGCAACTACTAATGAGCTGCGTGATGCCGTAGACGCCGTGCTGGCGGGCCAGGAAGTGACTGTGCCCAAGACGAACCCGATCGGCTGCAACGTCAAGTGGTGGGGCAAGGAGCGGCACTGGATGCCTGCGGACGCCTGCGATCTGGTCTGATCGTGCCTGCGATTCTAGAGACGACGCAGGTTACGAAGCAGTATCCGCAGAGTGAGCAGCAGATTCTGAGTGGAGTTGACCTCTCGATTGACCCTGGGGAGACCGTTGCGATCATGGGGCCATCCGGCTGCGGCAAGAGCACGCTGTTGAACATCGTGGGCTTGCTTGATCAGGCCACGACTGGATCCGTGTCGCTCGAGGGCGAGTCGTGTGCGGGCTGGTCAGAGGAGCAGCGGGCAGCAACGCGCTGCCGCAAGATCGGCTTTGTCTTTCAACGGCACCATCTGCTCCCGCACCTCTCAGTGCTCGAGAATGTACTCATCCCGACTGTACCGGCGCGGTCAGGGGAGGGCGCACGGGAACGAGCGCAGGAGCTGCTCGCGCAGGTCCGGTTGGACCATCGGTTGGCGTATCGACCGGCGCAGTTGTCCGGCGGGGAATGCCAGCGGGTCGCGGTGGTGCGTGCTCTCATTAACCAACCTGCGTTGTTGCTGGCAGACGAGCCGACGGGATCGCTGGATCACGATTCTTCCGCTGCGATTGGTGACTTGCTGGTGTCGCTGAATCGGGAGATGGGCCTAACCCTGGTCGTGGTCACGCACGCAGCGGACTTGGCGGAGCGAATGGGCCGCGTGCTCACGTTGCGTGACGGGACGCTCCACGCTTGATGCGTACGCGTTATGCCCTTCGCGGTTTTCGGCACTACTGGCGGAGCCACGCAGCGATCATTCTGGGGACGGCTGTGGCTGCGGCGATGCTCGTGGGCAGCTTGCTGGTTGGCGACTCCGTGCGCCACAGCCTGCGGTTGTTCGCCCTGCAGCGGCTGGGGCAGGTGGACGCGGCGATGGTCACGCACGGTCACTATGTCGATGGGGGACTGGCAGCGCGCCTGAGTGCGACCCTGAGGGAGCCGGTAGTGCCAGCTCTTACCATGCACGGGGTCGTGTTGGTGGAGGATGAAGCGGGCGAGCGTCGTCAGCTGAATCACGTGCAGGTGATTGGCGTAGACGCACGATTCTGGGCGCTGTCTCCAGGGCCGGCGCCGACGATCACTGCGGACTCCGCAGCTGTCAGCCGCAACCTCGCCGAGCGGCTGGAAATCGCTGCTGGGCAAGAGGTATCGCTGCGCATCAGCCGGCCAAGCCTGATGCCGCGCGATGCGCCGCTGGCTGCGCGCAGTGAGAAATTGACCAGGCGGGGCACGTTCGGGGTAAGCGCGGTGCTGTCCGATCAAGAATTCGGGCGTTTCAGCCTGGCTGCGAATCAGATCGCGCCGTACAATATTTTTGTGGATCTTGCCTGGCTGCAGCAAACTGCGGGCTTAGTTGGCAAGGTCAATACGCTGCTTACGGGCGGCCCGGAGAACCGGACTGTGCCGCTGCAGGACGGGTTGGACCTCAGCTGGAAGCTGGCAGATGTGGGCGTCAGTCTGCGCCCTTGCGATGGGGGCTTGCAGCTCGAGAGCGAGCGGGTGTTCCTCACGCCGGCGACGGCCACCGCGGCGATGCTTGGGGAGGGTGCTGTGGGGACGCTGGCGTACCTCGTGAACAAGATCTCTCTGGGCGAGAAGTCTACCCCATATTCATTTGCGATCTCCGCAACGCCAAGTGCGAACTCCGCACTGAGCCTGGTGCCAGAAGACTTGGAGGACGACCACGCTGTGATCAATCAATGGCTGGCGACTCAGGTAGACGCCGAGGTGGGGGACACGATCGCGGTTGCCTACTACGAGCTTTTGCCAAGCGGGAAGTTTGAGGAACGGACGCGTGAGTTCTCGGTGCACAGCATCTTGCCAATGTCGCAGTTCATGACGGAGCGAGACCGGATGCCGGAGTTTCCGGGCTTGACCGATGTCGACAGTTGTAGCGACTGGGATGTCGGAATGCCAATGGATGAGGCTGCCCTCGAGGATGAGGCGAATGAGGCGTATTGGGAACGCTATCGGGAGACGCCGAAGCTGGCTGTCACGCTGGAGGCCGGGCGCGAGATGTGGGCTAACCGTTTCGGCAATACCTCCGCGGTCCGCTATCCGGGCACGGAGCTTCAGATCGAGGATCTGCAACGCGAGCTGACTTCGGCGCTGTCTGCCTCCGCGCTCGGTTTGTTTTTTGTGCCGGTTCGCGAGTTGGCGTTACGAGCAGTGGATGAGGCGATGAGCTTTGGTGAGTTGTTTGTCTCGTTAAGCTTTTTCTTGATTGCCTCGGCGCTGATGCTGACTGCGCTGATGTTTGTGTTCGGGATTCAGCAGCGTGCGGAGGAGATTGGAATTTTGTTGGGAGTCGGCTGGCCGCGGCCTCAGGTGGCGCTGGTGCTGCTGGGCGAGGCGAGTGTCTCCGCGGTGCTGGGGGCTGGCTTAGGCAGCATCGCTGGGATCGGGGTGACGAAGGCGCTGCTGGCTGGGCTTACCGGGAATTGGCAGGGAGCCGTTGCTGGGACGCCGGTGGTGTTTCATCTGGAGCCTGCGACCTTGCTCATCGGCTTCTTGGTCACAGTGATCTGTGCGCTGCTGGCGATGGCTCTGACGCTGCGCAAACTGCTGCGTCGGGAGCCGCGAGCGTTGCTCGCTGGGAGCTGGCAGGTGGACCAGGCGGCAGCGGCCGGGCGTTGGATTCAAGTGGCTGGCTGGGGGTGTTTTCTGGGGGCGCTGGGCTGCGTGGGCTTTGGGCTCAGCGGGGCAGGGCAGCACGCGGTCTACGTATTCTTTGGCGCAGGCTTTCTGTTACTCATGAGCGGGCTGTGCGCTGCACGGTTTCTGCTGGTGAGGCTTGACCAGCGTGGCCGAGAGCGCCTGACCAGTCTGGCGCTCGGGCTTCGAAACAGCACTCGGCGACGTGCCCGGAGTCTCACCGCCGTGGTGCTGCTGGCCAGTGGCACATTTCTGGTGATCGCGGTCTCAAGCATGCAGCAGGATCTGGCGCGGTATGCGCACCAGCGCTCGTCCGGGACCGGCGGCTTTGCCTTTATCGGCGAAGCCACATTGCCGTTTCCTGATCCGCTGGAGTCGGCGCAGGCACAAGAGACGTTTCGGCTGGAAGACAGCCTGAATTTTATCTCCTGCAAGGTGCGTGATGGCGATGACGCCAGCTGTTTTAATCTCAACCGCGCGCAGTCTCCCCGCCTGTTGGGCGTGCCAGTCGAGCCGCTGGCATCTCGCGGAGCCTTTGTTCCTTCGCCGGACGATGAGCTGTGGCAGCTGCTGAATCTGGACCTGGGGCCGAACGTGATGCCCGGCCTGGTGGGCGATGCGAACACCGCAATGTGGACCTTGCGCAAGAAGGTGGACGTAGAGCAAGGCGATGAGCTGGTCTATCGGGACGAGAGTGGTGCGGAGTTTCGGGTTCGGCTGGTGGGGCAGTTGCCGTCGCCGCTTACGATCTTGCAAGGGACGGTGCTGATTTCACATGCGAACTTCGCAACTCGATTTCCTTCCGAACCTGGCTATCGGATGGTTCTTGTTGATGTGCTGCAAGGGAGGGAAGGGCAGGCGGAGCGTTTGCCTGCGCGCTTGGAGCGATTTGGTCTGGCGCTGACTCCGGCGCTGACGCGCCTGCAGGAGTTTCATTCGGTAGAGGCGGCTTACCTGCGCATTTTTATGATTCTTGGCGGGCTGGGCGTGGTCCTCGGCACGCTGGGGTTGGGCGCGCTGGTGTTGCGCAACGTCCTGGAACGGCGCAGCGAGCTCGCGCTGCTGCGCGCTGTAGGCTACAGCCGCAAGGCGCTCAGGAGCATGGTGCTGGGTGAGCATTGGCTGTTGCTAGCGTTGGGGCTGCTATTGGGCTCGGTCAGCGCGCTAGTGGCGGTGTCGCCAACTCTTGCCGCCCCAGGTATGCACGTGCCCGTTGCTGCAATCCTGAGTCTATTGGCTACACTCGCCGCGGTCGGAGTCCTCTCCGTGATGGCCGCGACAAGGTGGGCGCTTTCTGGCCGATTGCTGTCTGCATTGCGCGACGAGTAGCATCTCGCAAGCCGTTCTCGGCGGCTCCTATCGACGGATGGGCGTAATCCAGCATAGTACGCCGTTCTCTTCCAGCCCCCCTCTAGTTTGGTAGCGCAGATGTTTTCGAGTATGAGCCTACTGGCCAAAGTTGCGATGGTCATTTATGACATCCTGCTGTTCCTTGTCTGGCCAGGAAGCTATTTGCTGAACGGGCCGCTTGGCTCACAGCAGCGGAAAAACCGGCACTTCCTGAAGCAGTTTATCAAGCAGATTCGGCATCGCCGGGAATGGGATCGTGACATCCTGTCCGCCGATGAAGATGCCAAGCTGTTCAAGGTGCAGCAGCGGGCCGAGCAATTATACGCCGCTGGCCCAGAAGTTCACCAGCCCAGCGAGCCGCAGGATCATGAAGATCTGCCGCAGCAGCGAGGCCGGAAGGGGCGCAAGGGCGCGCAGCAATCACAGGATGCCGGGTTGGGAGCCACCGAGTGCGAGCGGTTTATGTGGTCGACGCGGAGCCCGGTTCGCGAGGCGACCATGCCGATGAAATTTGTCGGCTATGCGCGAGAGGGATTGGACGCGCTCGTGGTGGTGATCGGGGTGATCATGGGGGCGCGAGCCATGTATCTGCAGCCATTCAAGATCCCGACAGGCAGCATGCAGCCCACCCTGTACGGCATCGAGTTTTTTCAGGCACCGCCGGACGAACCGCAGGAGCCGAACATTGTGGCTCGGGTGATGGATTATTGGAATTACGCCCGGCGCTATGCCTACGTGGCACTCGATAACGACTTGCCGGTGAAGGCATACAATTTGCAGGGTGGCGGGCAAACCTACGCGCTGTGTCTCGAGCTTAAGGATACATCGATCCCGTTTTACCCCAAGTGTCGGGTTGCCTTTGGTTCCGCCGGCCGGGTCGAGACCTTGCCCGGTTCAAAAAGCCATGTCTTTGAATACCTTCACAAGTATCGAGCACTCGGCGATACACGCTTGGTCGATGGCAAATGGACGCAGATAAATGGTCACTTCGATCTCGGCGATCACTTGTTCGTCGAGCGGGTGAGCCTGCAGTTTCGAGACCCGCAGCGCGGGGATATCCTCGTGTTTAACACCATTGGCATGATCAAGCCAGACGGCACACCACTGCGTGGACCGTTCTTTATCAAGCGGTTGGTCGCGTTGCCCGGAGAAACGGTGAAGATTATCGACGACCGCCTCTGGGTAAAGGAGCCTGGGGCCAGCGAATTTCGCGGCATTGACGAGAATGATCACTCTGCGTTCGGTGATATTTACAGCTTTGCGAACGGATATGCGGGCCACACAGAGACGAACTATCCCCGCGCAGTCTTGAAGGCGGGAGGCCAGCTGATCCTCGGGGACGATGAGTATTTTATGATGGGAGATAACACCAATAACTCCGAGGATGGCCGGATTTGGGGAGCCGTCAAGCGGAAGAATATCGTTGGTAGGGCGCTGTTTGTCTACTGGCCGTTTGGGGCTCGCTGGGGCTTGGTGAACCGGGACAAGTCTGCAGAATGACGAATATCGTCGCCCTTGACATCGGCAGGGTCTGCGTGAATCTGGAGTTTGACCGCTGTGCCCGTCGCTTCGGCTATGACACGCTGGAGGGCTTGATGGCTGACTGGCCGGAGATCGTGGAAAAGCTGGAACTGTTCGAGACCGGCCGCCTAGATGAAGACGGATTTCTCGAGGTGTTGGAGCCGTTGGCACCGGGAAGGGCACGGCAAGAGCTCGTAGGCTACTATCACGATTTGATCGGCGACGAGATTGGCGGGATGGCCGAGCAAGTGGATCGCATGCTCAGTTGCGGACTCCGTATTGTCTTCTTTTCCGATATTTCGACACTGCACCTGACCGGTGCGCGGGAGTTGATTTCCTTTGCTGATCGCATTCCGGATGAAATCGTGAGCTTTCGTTCTGGGGCTCGCAAGCCAGCCTCACCCATGTATGAGGACCTCGAGCGAGAGTTCTGCGGTGGAGATGTGCCCTGCCTGTACTTGGATGACAAGCTGTGTAATATCGAGGCTGGGCGTGCGCGCGGTTGGAATAGTGTGCAAGTGCATGCTATTGGAGATGTGGTTCTGGCACTCGACTCACTGCTACAATAGGAGTTAGCATGCAAATTCTGAAGATTTTACTCTCGATTTTTTTTACCGCCGATTGCGGCCTTTCTGCAGGTGGGCATCACCAAGCATTTCTGGATCAATCTGGTCCTTTGTTTGCTGGGGGGAGTTCCCGGCATGGTTCACGCATTGTGGCTGGTATTTACAGACCAGAAAGCCTAGCTGACCTGAAGGCATCGGAGCTTGTGTAGGTGCCGGTGATTTTCTGCACATGCAATCCGAAACACACGCATCCCATGAACTGATTCAGCTGGTTATGCAACTGGGCGCGATCTTGATCGCCGCCCGGATCGGGCGCATGATCGCACTGAAAATTCGCTTGCCTGGGGCTATCGGCGAGTTGCTTATCGGTATCGCTGTGGGCCCTCTGATTTTGGGCGCTCATGGCATTTCTCCTGAGCTCGAAGGCATCTGCGCGCTGGCAGCGATTATTTTGTTGTTCGGCGTTGGCCTGGAAACAGAGATCGCGCTGCTGCTGCGCTACTCAGTCGCGGGTGCCTTGGCTGGGCTTGGCGGAGTGTTTGTGGCCTATGCCGCTGGTGCTGGCGCAGCAGTTTTGTGTGCGAGTATGGTGCTGGGCAAGAGTATTGGCTGGATGTCGCCGTCGGCACTGATGCTGGGGGTGATCGCGACTGCAACCTCGGTGGGAATCACGGCGCGCATTCTCTCAGAGCTGAAGCGTCTGGACTCACCGGAGGGAGTGACCACGCTGGCAGCAGCGGTCATTGACGATGTCTTGGGCATCGTGATGCTGGCCGTGGTCATGGGCCTGGTCAGCGCCAGTGAAAGCGGAAGCGTGGACTGGGGAAGAGTGGGGATGATTGCGGTCAAGGCAATCTCGATTTGGCTGGTGGCGACTGCCGTCGGGATTCTTGCCTCGCGGCGTCTGAGTGCGCTGCTGAAATGGTTTGGGCACCGCACGACGATTGCGATCATTGCCTTTGCCCTGGCCCTGATCTTGAGCGGACTTTTCGAAATGAGCGGGCTGGCGATGATTATCGGCGCCTACGTCATGGGGCTGTCCCTGTCCCAAGCGGACGTGCGCCACGTGGTGCGCGAGAAACTGGATCCGATTCACCAGCTGTTGGTGCCAGTTTTTTTCTGTGTGATGGGCATGCGGATCGACCTGGGATCGTTGACCAGCGGCGCGGTGATTGGCTTTGGCCTGATCTATGCGTTCGCTTGTCTGATCGGGAAAATCCTTGGAGCTGGCGGTCCGTCTCTGCTGGCGGGCTTCAATATGATGGGGGCACTGCGTATTGGTGTGGGGATGGCACCGCGCTGCGAGGTGGCGCTTACAATTGCGGGGATCGCACTGGCAGCCGGCCTGATCGGTGCCGAGATCTTCGCCGCAGTCGTGATCATGGTTCTGGTGAACACGCTCATTGCTGGACCCGGCCTGCAAATGCTCTATAAACGCGGCGGTCCTGGCTTGCGAAAGCCTGACCCGGGCGCTCATGAGCACACCGAATGCTGCTATGAGTTTCCGTCCAAGGCCATGACCCGGAGCCTGACCGAAGACCTGCAGCGCCAGTTCAGTGATGAGGGGTTTTACGTCCACTGCCTCAATCACTCCGAGCGGCTCTATCAGGCCTTGAAGGATGACATCGCGATTGACTTCAGTGCGGCGGATAAGGCGCTTACCATCCGGTGCTTAGCGTCCCATGTGCCGTTAGCAAACGCCTTAATGAGTGAGGCACTTGCCGATCTTGAGCAAACCATCCGTGAACTCAAGCCGGGGGAAGCACGAGAAGTGCAGCGGGCGATGGTAAGCGAGGCCATCGTGAAGAGTGCACCCGAAACGTTTTCACAGAGTCTCACCCCCGAGGGTATTGTGATTCCGCTGAAGGGAGCGGACAAGTACGCGGTGATCGAGGAGCTCTTGGCCGCGGCAGTCACCTTGGGCTGTGTCAACGATGAAGCGGCTGCCCGTAAAGCGGTCCTGGAGCGAGAAGCGAGCATGGGGACCGGCTTGGAGCAGGGGATTGCGATGCCGCACGCGCGCACGAATGTCGTAGACGACCTGGTCTGCATCTTAGGCGTTCATCTCACCGGAGTCGATTTTGGTGCCTTCGATGAGATGGATGCGCAGCTTGTCGCCCTAGTTCTGGCTCCCGCCGAAAAGCCAGGCTATGTCCAGTTTATCGCGGGCTTGACGCAGACGTTGCAGGCCGTCGACCGCGAGGCTGTCTGCGGTTGCACTGATCGGAAAGCCGTGTATCAGCTCGTGGTGGGCGCGAACAGCTAGCTAGTTTTCGAATACGCTGTCGATCCAAAGCTCGGCCATGCGCTCATGGCCAGCGGGAGTCGGATGTACGCCGTCTTGCGCCCAATAGGCAGCCGGAGCATCGTTCAGCCAACACTCGAAGGCGCCGCGGAAGTCGATGACCTGCGCCTCAAACGCTAGGGCAAGGTTGTGCACGATCGCCGCGCGTTTGGCGACAACTGGTGGCCATTCATCGCCAACAGCCCCGCAGGGTGTGACGAACGGGGTGCAAAGGACCAGACGTGTATCAGGAAGCTCAGCCCGCGTGTCCTCCAGCAGGAGGCGGTAGAGGTGCTCGAAGCGGGCGCTATTGACGCCGTCATTGCTGCCGAAGTGATGCCAGATGTCGTTGATGCCGATGAGAATGCTGATCAGGTCGGGCTTTAGATTCAACGCATCGCGCCGCCAACGGGCGTAGAGGTCCGTGACTCGATTGCCAGAGATGCCGCGATTGAACACCTCGTGGCCAGCGTCTGGCTGCAGTGCGAGTAGTTTTCCCGCGGCTCGCCCCGCGTAGCCCGGCCCCAGGGCCGAAAGCTCGCTTGGCTGGTCCTGTGCCTGCTTATTGCGGCCGGCCTCCGTGATTGAGTCGCCTTGAAAAAGGATGCGCATGTGTGATTCTCCGCTTGGTCTTGTAGATGCGGGCACAGTACGAACCGTGGCGGTTTTTGCAACGCGGAAGATCCGCGCTGGCTGAGATTCGGAAGCTGGCAAACTGAACAGCGCGCCTCCAGTCGGCAACTCTCCTCTGCCATGCCGTCGTCGTTCGGTAGTCTGGTCGGGCAAGCGGCTACAGGCAAAAATAAGCTGTGCCAGCCGAGCTCACCTTGCAGTTCTCCCTGCCACAAAGCGTCACGTATGTACGTCGTCGGTTCGGGGTGCCACCGGCGTGTCTGTAAATTAGACCGATACTTTCGTCGGCCATCTCGACAGTATCCATGCTTATATCGCAGCAACGTCTTTAGATTATGCGAATCGCGCTGTGGACCGAATCACGCGCCGGTCGGTACAGGTTGGAGCTTTCCCAAAGTCTGGCAGAATAGTTCCGGAACTTGAACTGCCCCAGATCCGTGAGGTAATTAAGGGGCCATGTCAAGTGATTTACCACATGACGCCGTCCGGGATCGTACTGGCTATAGTTCATTGCGCACGAGACATTCCCCGGTTGAAGATCGGAGATAGTGCCCCAACTCAATAATCAAAAGCTGGCCACAAGGGTTAGGTCTGAGCGGTGGCCATAGAGATGAATTGATCAGGCAATTAGCCATATTACCAATTCCGGTGATGATTGGTGCGCCGTCTCGAGTCGCTAAGGACGTTGAGGGCGTGAAGCCGGATCTTGTCACACCATCAGTGATAGGCAATGCGTCTGCTGCTGGTAAAACAGTCAGGCAGATCAATGCGAACTACGCAGAAACTGAAGTGTATCACCTCCTCTATCTTCTTACTGAATGGGTGAAGGGGGCGAAGTATCCTGTGATCGTTGAGGACGCTGGCAATAAATGGAAGACAAGCCCGGGAACCGTCGAAGGGAGCAACCTTGGATACGGAATCTCAGGAGCCAAAGGCGTCATCTCGATCTGTATGCCTTTCGTCTAAAACAGAGCGCAAAAAATGCCCCAGCGTGATGGGGGACGTCGAGGCAATGGCCGAGTACTGCAAGAAGACCGTCCGTCGGATCTGCACAGAGTATGGCGGTGATCCAGCCAATGTATTTATTGCTGGCTTCTCTCGTGGTGCCATCGCCTCAAGGACATAGGTCTCGAGGTCTGCAGCCTGATCCTTTGTACTAGATACTCCAGAGGCCAGTAGCTGGGTTGCGGATGAAGTAGATATCCTCGCCATCTACTTGATTCCAGCCAGGGCAGAGCGAGGTCGGGTTATAGCGCTTGGAGAGTTCGGCGATATCGCCAAAGTTGTAACCTACGCTCTCCACTTCTTCGCGGCTGAGGCCACCGGTGGCGTAGGTGACGCGGAAGCGGCCTTCGGTGCTGCCATGGACGAGGTGCGCGGCGGCGGAGAGGTTCTGGCGCAGATGCTCGTGCTTTTCAACAGCCTCGAGCGTGGCTGGGGTGCCGCAGTAGCCGAACTCGCGGATGAGTGTGTCGATGGCGGGATCTTCGCCGAACATCTTGACGCCGGGCGCGAGCACGATGAGTTCACCGTCATCGGCAATGGCGCGCCGAGTGCGGTAGATGGCCTTGTTGCCCAGCCAGGTGCTGTGAAACTCGCTAGGATCGAGATAGACGACCATTTTATCTGGGCGACGGTCCAACCACTCGATATTCACGTCTTTCGCTAATTCCACGGCCTGGTTGAATCCGTCGCGGCCGGGGCCGGCGTAGAGGCCGCGGGTAACCAGATCGTCGCCTTCATAGCCGCGCACAGTGAGGACGTAGACTAGCGGCAGCTCGCTGAGGTAGCGGTCTTCCGCGTAGTTGAGCACTTTGCGCACGGCAGTGTCGCGCTGGCCTAGGACGGACTCGATGCCATCGATCGCGCTTAGGTAGTGCGTTTTGTTGATGGTGTCTGAGCCGCCGGTGCCAACGAAGATGTTCTTGTTATGGTTCGCCATGCCGATTACTTCGTGCGGGACCACTTGGCCGACGGACAAGATCAGGTCGAAGTTACCCTCGATGACGAGGCGATTGACCTCTGCCTGGATCGGGTAGTTTAGTTGATTGTCGACCAAGGCAGCGACGAAGTCCGCGGGAACTTCGCC
>DMTJ01000118.1:2008-9316 GCA_003477185.1 Lentisphaeria bacterium | reverse complement strand
CTGGGATACTCCGCCAAGGACTTTGACAAAAGCGGCGGGCGTAACTACTTCTCGAATACACTCAGTGCGAACTTCGCAGGAAAACTCGGCGCCTCCAAGGCCAGCAAGTTCACGGAGGGCTCTGCACACTCCGAGGGTAACTTCGCGATCAACCGCTTTAGCTACGCCCGCTTACAGCGCCTCTTTGAGGGCGAGGACCAACCGGGTCGCTGGACAGCAATGCTCCGTTTGGACGCACAGTTGTCTAGCAACGAACTCTACCCCTCGCTCAAGAAGCGAATGGGCGGCGCGAACGACGTTCGTGGCTACGAAGAGAGCGAAGTCTCCGGCGACTCTGGTGTCACTGGCACAGTCGAAGTTCGTACTCCACTCTCGCACAATTTCATCCCCGGGCTCACCCGCTCCGAAGAGTACATGCGCCGCAATCCTGAGGACTGGATGTCACATCGCCTGCAGTTGGTCGGCTTCTACGATTTCGGCAAAGTCCAGAACAACACGCCTCAACCTGGCGAGTCTGCTGACCAAGGGTTCCACAGTGTGGGTGCCGGTTTCCGCTTGGGCTTGACCAAGTACTCGGATCTTAAGTTCGACTACGGCTGGCCGTTGTCTGATAGCGAGTCCAATGGCGGTAAAGGCCATGTTAATGTTGGGGTGAAGTGGTAATCCACTTCGCTCCTGCGCCCCATCGCTGCAGCACCGATACATTGATAGGAGGCCCTTATGTCCGGCCATAGTAAGTGGTCCACCATCAAGCACAAGAAGGCTGCCGCAGACGCAAAGCGTGGCAAGGCATTCTCTCGCGTCGCCAAGGAAATCACCCTTGCGGCCAAGATTGGTGGCAAGGACCCAGATGCCAATCCCCGGCTGCGCACTGCCATCAGTTCAGGAAAATCGGTAAATATGCCGAACGACAACATCGCCCGTGCCATCGCCAAGGGCGCTGGGGAACTGGGTGACGCGCAGCTTGAAGAACTTGTGTACGAGGGCTACGCCACCGCGGGCGTCGGGCTTGTCGTCGACTGCCTTTCAGAGAATCGCAATCGTACTGCAGCAGAGATTCGTAACATCTTCAGCAAGGGCAACGGCAATATGGCCGACAGCGGTGCCGTATCCCGCATGTTCCAGCGCAAGGCGCGATTTCTCCTCAGTGGCCCAGCCGCAGACGAGGAGAAACTCATGGAGCTCTGCTTCGAGCACGAGGTAGATATCGAGGATATCCTCGTACACGAGGATACCGCTGAAATTATTGCCCAGCCGGTCGAACTTGATTCGATTATCACTATGCTGGAGGCATGCGGCCTCACTCCCGATGAGTCCGGAGTCGCACGCGTCCCCGACTTGGAAGTACCAGTCGGCGACCTGCCTACAGCACGTTCAATTCTGCGCTTGGTTGATGCCTTGGAGGACAACGAAGATGTCCAGAGTGTGTACTGCAATGCGGACATCTCAGAGGACATCCTACAGCAGCTCGCTGAGTCGTGATCCTAATAGGAATTGATACAGCACTACGATCCACAGGATACGGCGTCATTCGCGTAGAAGGTAAGGGCTTCGAGGCGATAGACTGCGGTGTGATTACGAACTCAAAAAAAGACTCACATAGCGAGTGTCTACGGCGCGTTGCTGGTGGCACACGCGAGATCGTCAATAAGTTCAAGCCTGAAGTCGCCGCCATTGAGGGCGGCTTTTTCTACCGCAACGCGAAGACCGCCATGGTGCTCGGTATGGCGCGTGGTGCGGTTGTGAGCGTGCTCGCAGAGTTCTCGCTCCCCATCTATGAATACGCCCCCAGGCGTGTCAAGCAAGCAGTTACTGGAACCGGAGCCGCAGAGAAATCTCGCGTCGCCGATGTAGTGGCAAAAATGCTGAATTTGAACCTTTCACTGATCCCTGACGATGCCACGGACGCATTGGCCATAGCCCTTTGCCACGCGATGACCGGCCATGCAGCAGGGGGAATACACTTGCCGGAGCCATTGTGATATGAAGATTGGAATTATTGGTGTCCGCGGACACACAAACTACGTAGTTAACGCGCTTGGCCAGTTGCCTGATGCAACCATTGCGGGAGCCTGTGACGGCGATTGTGGCGATGACTTGAGTGGGTTTCTCGCACGACTCGATGAGCTTGAGCAGGCCACCACGGTCTACGATGAGTACGCCACGCTTCTGGCCGAAGAAGAGTTGGATGTGGTGTGCATTGCTGGCCCATTCGAGCGTACCAGTGAATACATTCTGGCCGCTGCAGCTACGGGCGCACGCATCCTGACAGAGAAGCCAGTTGCCAATAACTACGAGGATCTCCGCGCTTTGGCCGCAGCAATTCGTGCGCCAGCTCAGGTTACGCCAATGATGGCACTACGCTTCGCTCCGGCTTTCTATACCGCATGGGCTGCAGTTAAAGGCGGGGCTGTTGGGGATATTCGTCTGATTCACGCACAAAAATCATACCGCATGGGCGAACGTCCCACTTTCTTCCACGCTCGCGAAACCAGCACCGGGCTGATTCCGTGGGTAGGGAGTCATGCTTTCGACTGGATCTGGTGGTTTACCGGCTCTCAGGCCCGGCGCGTCTACGCTTCGCATTCACAGGTTGGAAACTATGGCCACGGTGACCTAGAGGCGTCGGCGGCCTGCCACGTCCTACTGGATAATGGAATCCAGGCGACCGTGAACTTGGATTTTCTGCGTCCAGCTACAGCCCGGTCACACGGGGATGACAGGCTCCGGGTGGTAGGCACTGACGGGATCGTGGAAGTTCGAGACGATGTCGCATACCTCATGAATGCTGATAAGGATGGCGAGCTGGAACTTCTTGATCCACCGCCGATCTTCCCGGCGATGCTGCTCGGTGGCGCGATGGAAGGTGCGGTCCCTACTTTCAGGGATGCAGTCCAAGTCACGGCCCTCGCGCTTGCTGCGCGGGAGTCTGCGGACCGCCGCATGCCCCTAGAAGTCCCGATTATCTGACGAGCTCACCATGGCGGCGATCAAGACAGTGCTCGTGGTGTTGTCAGGCTTCGGCAGCTTTTACCTGTCGCGTTTGCTCCCTGGTGGCAGCGACAAGTACGGGCTCAGGCTGGTAGGCGGCGTGGATCCACAGCCGGAGCGATCACCACACCTCGCAGATCTCCATGCAGCACAGATCCCACTCTATTCCGACCTCAAATCGTTCTACGCGGAGCATTCTGCGGACCTCGCAATCCTGTCGACCCAAATTCAGACACACTATCCACTGAGCCAACTCGCGGTTGAGCACGGGACGCACGTACTCTGTGAAAAACCGCTCTGCGGTTCTTGGGAGGATGCCCAAGCATTTCAGAGACCACAGGCCAGTACGGACGTGCAGATTGCGATTGGCTACCAATCGTCGTTCTCAGCTGCTATTCAGAGTCTGAAGCAGGACCTGATGCCTGAGGCGTTCGGTCCTGTGATATCGGCGAAGGCTATCGCTGGCTGGCCACCTTCCCTAGCCTACTTTTCGCGCAATGGCTGGGCCGGACGCCGCACGATTGCTGGCCAAGATGTGATGGACAGCCCAGTGAACAATGCAACTGCTCATTTTCTCCACAATCTTCTCTATCTCCTCGGCAGCTCCAAGGCCACCAGCGCCAGGCCGGTTGACATCAGCGCTCAGCTCTATCGAGCGACCTCCATTGAGAACTTCGACACCGCGCTGATTCAGCTTCGGACAGCTACAGGGATTCCGCTGCACTTCGCGACAGCGCACCCAGTACAAGAGGGGGTCGCTCCCACATTTAGCATCCGTTGCGAACATGCCGTGATCGCAATGGCGCAAGACGAGGTGGTGGCGCGCACCGTGGCGGGTAAGGAGTTGAAGCACTATGGCGTTCCAGAGGAAGGGGAGGAGGCGAAATTCCACCATGCGGCAGAGATGTGCCGCACCGGTGAGGCGCCGTGCTGTGGGGTCGATACAGCCTGCTCCCAAACTGCCGTGATTGATGAGCTTTCAAAGATCCCGATCCAAGATTTCGCAGCCTCATCCGTGGATGAGGAGTCCCTTGCAGACGGCAGTCGGGTACGATTCGTGCCAGGCCTTCACGAGACCCTGCTTCGTGCCTACGAGACTAGCACAATGCCTACCACGCTGGACCCCTGAGGCAGAGCCATGCTCCGAGCGATCCATCGTGACATTCCAGCCAGTGGTGCGCGCATCGCACTCGAGGAGGCGGAAGGCCGCCACGTCGCACAGGTTCTGCGCGCACGGGTAGGCGACAGTCTAGAGCTGCTGGACGGTACCGGCGCGCGAGCTAACGCGGTCATCGAGGAGATCTCCGGCCGTGGCCGGAAGGTCACGGTTCGAGTCTTGGCAAGGACCGATTGCCCCCTGCAGTCCCCCCGCCTTACTGTTTATCTTGCGCCTCCACGCGGGAAGGCGATGCCACGCATTCTTCGCTACGCGACCGAGCTGGGAATCGCCGAGCTCTGCCCGATCATGACCGAGTTTTCCACCGCAAAACCCAGCACCGACGCCGTCGCTAATTGGCAGACGGACGTGCTCGAAGCCGCCAAGCAGTGCGGTAATCCCAGAATCCCGATCATCTACCCTCCGCAGACGTTTGCCGAGGCACTCGCGTCAGTCGCCCTGCCGGGCTTCGTCGCCGCAGTCCCAGAACCTGGCCCTGCGGCCCAAGACGAGGTTCCTGCAGAATGCGCGCTTTGGATTGGTCCGGAGGGCGGCTTCTCGGACCCTGAGCTGGAACTGTTGCGTACGAGAGGCTTCAAGAACCTGTCCGTCGGGGGATGGATCCTGCGGGTCGAAACCGCCCTTGTTGCCTGCACGGGCGTCCTACTGGACCGAAGTAGCGCTACTTGAGCGCAAGCAGACGATAGACCACGCCATCTACGCAAACCAGCAGGTCCAAATTGGCGGAGACGAAGGGCACCAGCGCCGGGATTTCCATGAGCAGGGCAAAGGTTTCATCAGCCAGCACTTCGAGTATGACGCTCGGCTTGAGCTCCCCCTCTAGACCGGCCTCAATAAAGACGCCTGCATCGTCCCGATAGAATGTTCGTCCCTGCGATCTTGCGAAACTCCGGTAGTACGGCCTGGGTGGCAAAAAAGCCACCAGAGTCGCTCGCAGACGGCCCCGAAAAATCCACGCCAAAAGAAAATTCATCGCCTGCGGACTCAACGGCTACCGACTTACTAGCAGCCAATCTGCAACTCCACCCTACTGCCCGGGCACCGAATCTGGCGTGCTCAAACTCGGCACGCTGTCGACGAATAACTGGCGCGGCAGCATGCTCTTCATCCTCCACAATCAGCAGCGAGGTATAGGGCGTCATAATACCATACCGCCGGCCAAGCCGGACCACCTCGTCGACAAGCTCCCGGCGTTTGCCGTTCACTCGGATCTCTTCCAGCAAAAAGGCGACCTTGCGATGCGCCCACAGAGCGGGGATGAAGGTACGCTTCTTTGTTGCGCTAAAGTCTGCCTCGCACTCAAACGCCGCTGTTCTGTCCGCGACCTTGCCTGTCACGACCACGGTCTGCCTCCCCTCCCCTCGGAAACGGCCAAAGACCAACTGCTGGCTTCCGCCGAAAAGGTCTCCGATCTGGCGTGGGTACATGTCGCGCAGTTGCACACCGCCAACCGACACGCTCACTTCCGAAAGGACCGGGGTGGCAATCTTGTCGTAAAAATCGGAGATCTTCAGCTCGATACTCTCGCTCTCGCCCACATAGCTTTGCGTGCCACGGTTCTGGCGAGCCAGTCGATCCAGCAGGTCAGTGTTTATGCTGTCACAAACACCGAACGCAAAAATGCGAGCGCTCTTGTTCTTCGCTTGAACAGTTTTGAGGATTCGTGGGACATCGACTTCGCCGATCGTGGGCTTGCCATCGGTGAGAAATACAATCATTACCAGGCCCTCAGCCCTACTTGCGACCTCAATCGCGTGCCTCAAGGCACTGCCAATTGCGGTCCCGCCCCGCGCTGTAACATCCGCGACCCGCTTCTTAGCCTTGGCAAGCGCCTCCGGTGAAGCTGGCTGCATGCCATCGCTCAGATCATCCACCTCGGTTCCAAACAGCAGCACGGCAAAGCGATCGTCTGGATTCAGCCTGTCCAGGCAATACGTCAGCGAATTCCTGGCCTGTTCAATCTTGCGGCCTGACATGCTTCCTGAGCGGTCAAACACGAAGATCATGTTCTTTTGCATGACATCTCTACGGCGAACCTACACCTGCGGTGTGAGAGAAATCATACAGAACCCATCGTGCGTATCCGAGCGATGTGTGAGCACAGCGACACCTACATTTGCCTCCTCCACAGACCAGTACAGGTCAAAGTCCCGGTCAGGCACCACGTCGGCCTGTTCAAACCCACCCGATACGTGGTGGTTGGATCGCCGGATGCTGTCGATCGGATGGCTCGGAGAGTAGAACAGCTTAACAGGCCGATCGTCGTTTAGCGTCACCCGGAATGAGAGCGATTCGATTGAACCGACATTCGGTTTTGCAGAACGCAACGAATATCGCAGGTGATACAACGTGCCGTCCTTTCTTGGGACTACCTGGTCGCGCACGATCACATCGACCTCCCCCTGTGCGGCGATTGGAAAGATTCGTGCCCTTAGCATCCTGCCTCCCACGTATTCGAGGAGCCCCGGATCCTTCATTTTACGCACGATTTCCTCGTAGATTCTTCTGGCCTGATCGGCTTCCAGAAGTTCTGCCTTTAACGACTTTCCGTCCATGATCATCTCGAAATCGCGAACCACGGCATCTGCCTCGATTGGCAAGAAGTAGGTGCCTTCGACCTGTTGATGGTTGGGATTATGAAACCGCACAGAGATTGCGATGTTTGCAATCCCCTCCGCAATTTCAATCTCAGCTACGTGCCGCTGGGTGACAAGCGGCTGAAGCGCTGGCCTGACTGACACCTGAGGATGCGGATGCGGTGGCACCGGTTCAATCCAAGGAATGCGGCAGGCGACAGCGCTGGGGGCGAGCATCAAGAGGCCGGTCAAAAACAGAAGGAACGTGCGAGCATGCATATCAGAAGCTCAAGTGGTTCGACAGTCTCCTATCTCAAAACGCACGACTGCCCTGATTTTTCAATTGCCAGACCGATTTTTCGCCGGAGGTTCTGCCTTCAACGACATGAAATTCACGGTCATCTCCACCAGCCCTTGTTGTCCCAAGCAGGAGCGGCCGGGACTTGGTCCCAGCACGCTCCCGACTGTGGTCAGGGCAAGACTGTGAACGTCACAGTCGTCACGCCGCTGGACTGCATTTCTTCCACATCCCACATCAATGTGTGGTCGACATCAACCGACAAC
>DMTJ01000118.1:0-1882 GCA_003477185.1 Lentisphaeria bacterium | reverse complement strand
GCCGTTAGTCACAGTCAGTAGAGCACCGATCGTGGTCTCGTCATGCAGATCGAGATTCATGTTGCTGGCACGCATGCTCTCGTTGAAACGAATTATGATCGCCCGGTCGTCCGCAATCAGTGAGGTGTCGCGAGGATAAACATAGCCGAAAGCAGCCTCTGTGACGTCATTGACTTCGCCGTAATCAACACCTGCGTGTGATACCAACCCATCAATCTTAGTATTGATGGCTGCGATATCCGCACCGGTGTGACCGCTTGGCGCAGTGTACGCAGCAGGCAGACCATAACTTAGCGCCCGGAGACGACGCACATAATACGGCCCGTCACGACCAGCAGTCACCTCGCCATCCTCGTCAAAGTCGACGATCGAGATGCCCAAAACGGTCTCAGCGATCATCGACCGCACCAAGGCAATGATCTCGCCATCGCGAGCGCGGTGTGGCAGGTCATTGTCCTCACGGTCTTCTTCGGGGATCGACTCGTCTTCGTGATCGAACGGATTGCGCTGATTCTCAGGCAAGATCGGCACGAGCCCATTGACATCGCCCCAGAGCAGAGCTCGGTAGAATGCCACAGCGTCAGACAATGGCTCGACGATGCCGTTCTCGTCATAATCACCACGGTTCAGTTCCGTGTTCACATCGATCGGGTCGTTGATGCGCTCAGGAATAGGCAGCCCCGCACCATCAGAGGTAAAGGCAGTCACATCGTCCAAGACGAAGGTGATCGAATCGGTCTTGACCTCAGCACCTACACGGATCCGGAAACCAAGCTCCAGAACGCTGCCCAGGCGAGTATCAGTGATCGCTACCTCGCCCTGTTCAGGCGGGCTGGTTGGATTGGCTGAGCTGGCAGCCTGCGGATCGGCATCCACCGCAATCCACAGCTTGGTCATTCCTGGTACGGACTCATTATCCTCGATCGCGAAGTAGTCCGAGCCAGCGATAACACGCGGTGCGGGCACGGGCGTTGGGCCTGCGATCGTCGCGGTTCCGGTGCCCTCATCCAGGCGGTCGATGCGGTTGTTGTAGCGCAGATCGTTGCGAGGATAGGTAAGCGAGAAGACCAACGTCTGCAGCGGTACGCTGCTTACATCAATCCGAACCGGTACCCAGTGATTCTCACGGTATGCCTCGTTCACACGTACATCGATGAAGGTATCGTTGTCTTCGATCTCGGCGGTTCCGGTCGTAACGGCCCCCACTGCCACACAATCGTCGGCGCCAGTCAGAGTGGCAATCACGGACTCCGTTGCCTCTACAAGCACGTCGTCGGTCACATCGACCAAGATCTGTGCACTGCTGCTGCCCTCCGTGATGGTCACTGCACCGGATAACGTTGCATAGTCGCTGCTGTTGGCGGCACTACCAGAAATCGAGTAGCTGACCGTGATGTCGAATCCAGCAACCTGCCCATTGTCAAGAACGACAGCAAATGAGGCATCGTTTACCGGCGTTCCTTCCTTGCCAAACGAATCAGTCACCACCAAGGACACGCCCTGTGCTCGATCGTGGATGTCGGCGCTGTCTGTGGTTGCCCCACCGATCACCAAGCAATCCTCGGCACCAGTCAAAGTTAGCGTTACGGTCTCGCTACAATCAGCGATGCCGTCATCCAGAACCGCGATTGCGATGCCGGCACTGGTTGCACCAGCAGGGATTGTAACCGTCCCCGATAAGGTCGTGTAGTCTGTGCCGTTGTCAGCTGTGCCGCTAATCGTGTAGCTCACCACGTACGCCTGCTCGGCTACGTCGCCTGTATCCAACCAGACTGTGAACGCAGCATCATCGACATCCTCGGTCCCGGTGTCGTCGCTCGCAGTAATCGAAACGCCCTGCGTCTTGTCGTAAATGTCCGCATCGGCAGTCGTGGTCGCACCC
>DMTJ01000573.1 GCA_003477185.1 Lentisphaeria bacterium | reverse complement strand
TGCCGCCGATGGAGGGCTGCCAAGGACGGTCCATGACAACTGCGCGGTCGAGACGCGGGGCGGAGACTCGGCCAGCGGGGAAGACGACGAGTGCCCCGCCTTCGCGGAGCCATTGGATGGAACGCCGCAGCGCCATGGCATTGCTGCGCTTGCCGCCGTTCCAGAGGTCTACGCCCAGCAGCAGGTCGCCGAGCTGTGGGATCGCGGCCAGAGCGTCGTTGCCCATGAAGCGTACGTCCTTGCGCTTGCGGGCAATGAGGTCGAGTACGAGGAGGCCATCGAGCATACCATACGGGTGGTTGGCGACAATCATCACGCCGCCGGTTTCCGGGATGTTCGCTAGGTCAGCCTCCGCTGCATCTGTCGCGATCTGCAATTGCTCGAGCGCGGCGGCGACGAAGGCAGTTCCGGTTCTGTCAGCCGGAATCTTGGCGAGCACCTGATTGCAGCGCTCCAGGCCCAAGAGCCGTTCTAGTGGATTCTGAATGCAGGGAACTATGGGAACGTTTGGCAAGCCCGGGATGCTGTCGAGTTGCAGAGCAGGTGTTGTTGCTGGCGCAGTATTCATGGTGTGCTTCTCCGTGTGTGGCGTTGATGGATCGCTTTAAGAAGCATTCGTGCCAAGTTGTGCTGAATGGTTCATAAGATGTTGTGGATTAGGGGAATGTGGCGGATTGTGAGGCGATTTTGCGCAGAGTTGTGTTCCAGGAATGCCCTAGGGTGTACGCCGAGTGTCCATTGGTGCATAGGTTGTAGCCGGAAAGATCCAGGGGTGGGCTGTTGCGAATTCCACTAGGGCACGCATTATTACCGGTTGATTGCAGCTTTTACATGACTTCGCCCTTTGTGGCGAATATTAGAAGGCGAGGTAGGACTGAGGCTATAATCGGGGATATATGCGAAAAGGTTACGAACGAATCGCGGACGAGCACTGCGGCGGCTGCAATCACAGCCATCCGACGGTCCATGTAGGCGTGGCGCTGTGCGGGGCCGTTTTGGTTCTGACTTCTATGATTTCGCAATGGCTGGTGCATGACGACCAGCCCTACGCTTCGATGATCTGTGCGATCGCCGGGGCAGCCATCCTGTCTTATCCACTGCTGAAGACCGCGATCAGCGACATTATGAGCGGCCGTTTCTTAATGAATGAACTGGTCGGGCTTGCGATTCTGGCCGCGTTTGTGCTTGGCAAGTATCAGGAGGCCGGAATTGTGGCCTTTTTTATGTGGACTGCCATCCTGATCGAGGAGCGTACGGCGATTGGCGCAATGCGTTCTGTCGAAGATTTGGTGAAGATGGCCCCTAGTACGGCCCGTCGGCTCGGGGAGGATGGCGCGGAGACCGAGGTTGCCGCGCTGGCACTGAAGATCGGCGATAAAATTCGCGTGCGTCCTGGTGAGAATTTTCCGGTAGATGGCACCCTCGTCAGCGGCGTGTCGGCCGTTAATCAAGCATCGATCACTGGTGAATCGTTGCCGGTCGATAAGAGCCAGGGCGATGAGGTCTTTGCCGGGACCGAGAATCTGACGGGTGCGATCGTGGTGGAAGTCACTCGCCTTGGTGAGGACACGACGTTGGGGAAGGTGCGGGACCTGATTTTGGCCGCAGAGAAGACTCGCACGCCAATCATGCGGATTATTGATCAGTACGTGCGCTATTACACGCCGACCATTCTGATGGTCAGTGCGATCGTCTGGTTTTTCACAGCCGACCTGATGCGCGTGGTTTTGATCCTAGTGATGGCCTGCCCGTGCGCTTTGGTGATCGCGACGCCGTCCGCGGCAGTGGCGGCCATTGCGGCCGCGGCCCGGCTGGGTATTCTGGTCAAGGACGTGGTGCAAATCGAGGCTGCTGCGGGGATCAACGCTCTGGTCTGTGATAAGACGGGGACCTTGACCCACGGCGTGCTGGCGGTGAAGAAGCTGGCACCAGCAGAAGGTGTTGAGTTGTCTGAGTTGCTGTCTGCCGCTGTCACCGCGGAAGCCGCCAGTAATCATCCGGCTGCGATTGCGCTGCGAAATCTTGCGAAGACCGCAAATGTGAGCTGGACGTCGCCCGAGTCTTCAGAAGAAGTGCCGGGCCGAGGCGTGCTTGCCCATACGCCGAACGGAGTCATCCGGGTGGGGCGCGGCACGTGGTTGGAGGAGAATAAGATTACGCTCCCGCGCAAGGAAGAGGAAGCCGAAGAGCAGAGCGGGATGAGCGTGGTCTACGTGGCTAATGGCTCTCGCGTCTTGGGCTGGGTTGGGATGCGTGACACGGTGCGCGAACACGCGGCTGAAGCGATTGAGCAGGCGCGCGAGAACGGTGTGTTGCTTTGCAGCATGGTCACCGGCGACAACCGGACTGTGGCCGAGCAGGTGAGCGCCCGGCTGAAGATGGATGACGTGGTCAGCGAGTGTCTACCGCAGGACAAAGTGGCCTACGTCGAAGAGTTGAAAAAACGCGGGGCTACGGTTGCGGTGATTGGCGATGGCGTCAATGACGCGCCCGCCTTGGCCGCCGGAAATATTGGGATCGCCATGGGGGCTATTGGCAGCGACGTGGCTCTGAACAGTGCCTCGATCGCGCTGATGAGCACGGATTTGCGCCGCATCCCGACGTTAATCGGGCTGTCCCGTAAGACACGGACAACCATTCTACAGAACTTGGTGCTGGGGGTAGCGGTGATCGTGGGGGGCATCGCGATGTTCATTTTTGGTGATGCCCAGCTCAGGCAGCTGGCGGATACACTCGGGATGCGCGACTCTGTGCTGAAGGTTCTAATCGCCGCAGCTTTGCATAACATCGGCAGCTTTATCGTGCTGTTCAACAGCGCCCGACTATTTCGCTTTGGCGAGGAGCTGCTGGTTTCGGAAGAAGCAGAAGGTAGCGGCATCGGTGCGCTGGATGTGGAGGCGGTGCGATGAGTAAGCCCCAACGTCCTGAACTGCTCGCCAGAGGCACTGCTGGGCTGATTACTTTTGCGCTGATTGCGTATGCTCTACTGGCCGGGTTCTGGATCTCCCACCCTGTTGCCTGGGCCGCTGCCGCGGTATTTCAGATCATCTGGCTATTCGCTCTGGCTGGCTGGCGGCACAATTTTTTAGAGCGCGCGATGCGCGACGAGGATAACGACCGTCGGCGGATCAAGCGCGAATACGACCGTGAAGATCTGTTCCACGACCGTGACGACCGCATCGCCGGAGCGTTGTACGAGGGGTATCTAAAGTATGGCGTCCGGATCTTCTGCGTGTTCGTTGGGTTGTTGCTTGGGATCGTCGTCATCTTCTGGCTGCGTGACCTCGGGCCGCACAGCAACGCAGCGACTCAGTCTCCGGTACCCATTGCCGGATTTGCCGGATTTGTGGCGGTGCTGTGTATTCTCGGCGGAAGCTTCATGAATGGCGTCTCGCGTGAGGCTGGCTGTCGCTGGATGCGTCCCATTGCGCAAATGTCATTCCTGGCGGCGTTCTTCAACTTCTTGCTGGCGGCCGCGATGTTGGCTGAGATGCAGGAGAAGCTGGGCTGGAGCAAGGCGGCCGGCATCTTAGCCTTGGCGATCCTGGCGCTTATTGCCATCGAACTGCTAGTGAGTCCGCTGCTGGATTTCTACCGGCCCCGCATTCCTGGTGAAGCGGTGACACCGCTCTACGAGAGCCGGCCGCTGAGTTTCGTGACCCAGCCCGGGAGCATCGCCGAGAATATCGCCGCTGCGCTCGACTATCAGTTTGGCGTGAAGGTCTCAGACACCTGGGTGTATTCCATTGTTGTTCGTGGCTGTGTGCCCCTAGTGGCGCTCTCTCTTGCCATTCTCTATGTGCTGGGCTGTTTTGTTGGGGTAGGCGCGCACGAGATTGGTATTCGGGAGACCTACTCGCTGGGCGGCACCTCAAAGCGGGAGCTGGTCGAATCAGGCCTGCACGTGAAGCTGCCATGGCCATTTCAGGTCATTCGTCGAGTTCCAGCGCACCAGGTACAGACGATTGATGTTGGGTTGGAGAAGAAAGCGAAAGCGAACGAGGGGATGCCCGAAGACGAAGACCCGTATTTGGATACGACCCAAGGCCGGGTGATCACCTGGGATAAGCGCCACGAGGCGTTGGAAGGATACTTTCTGCTTGCGAGTGACGAGGAAGAGGTGGGTGAGGACAGTCGACTGGTGCCGGTGACCGCGCTACAGGTTCATATCCCGATCCATTTCCGAGTGGGCAAGACTGAGGCCGATGTGCTTGCTTACGCGTACAACTATGATGACCCTCGGGTGCCGTTGGCAGGTGTCTGCCAGCGCGAGTTGGTCCGGTTCTTCGCATCGTCGAGCTTTAACGATGTTGTTGGTCGTGGTCGCACAGTCACCGCGACCAAGCTGACGCGGCGGATTTCTGAGGCCGTGGCGGCGGTGAAGCCACCGTTGGGAGTA
>DMTJ01000036.1 GCA_003477185.1 Lentisphaeria bacterium | reverse complement strand
CTTCGAGAATCGCGCCCTCCGCGTACTTGAGCCGATTCTCCGGCATCATGAAATGCTTGGCTGGGAAGATCCGCACCGCTTGCAGGGTATGCGTCACGGTCTGCGTCAACGGGTCTCTGGCGGTCAGCCGTTCGACCTCGTCCCCCCATAGCTCGATCCGAACCACGTCATCTCGATAGGCGGGGTATACGTCTACCGTGTCCCCGGAGACGCGAAACTGCCCGCGGCGTGGGGCGATGTCGTTCCGCTCGTAGAGCAGCAACACCAACTGCTTCAGCAGTTCATCCCGCTCGACCTGGCCGCCCACATCCAGCGAGACGCTCATGCGTGCGAAATCCTCTGGCGAGCCCAAGCCATAGAGGCACGAAACGCTGGCGATGATAATCACGTCCCGTCGTTCCACGAGCGAGCTGGTCGCCGCCAGGCGCAGCTTCTCAATCTCCTCGTTGACCGACGCATCCTTGGCGATGTAGGTGTCCGTCTGCGGGATGTACGCTTCCGGCAGATAGTAGTCGTAGTAGCTGATGAAGTACTCGACCGCATTCTGCGGGAAGAAGTGCTTGAACTCGCTATAGAGCTGGGCTGCGAGCGTCTTATTGTGCGAGACGATGAGGGCAGGGCGCTGCACCTGCTGCAGCATGTTCGCGATCGTAAAGGTCTTGCCGGAGCCGGTTACCCCCAGCAACGTCTGATATTTACGATCATCCTTGAGGCCCTGCACAAGCGCGTCAATCGCAGCCGGCTGGTCGCCAGCCGGCGCGAAATCTGACTGCAGCTTGAACATGTCAGCCACCGTAACTACCCTGAAAAGCTCAGGTTAAAGAGCGGCGAGCAGCCGATCTCCGATCTGGCGCGTGTTCTGCCCTTCGAAGCCTTCGCCGGTGACTGTGGCGAGTGCCTGGTCCACCGCGGCAGCTGCCTCGATCTCACCCAGGTAGTCCAACATCATCTTGACCGTGATCACAGTCGCGAGCGGATTGGCGATGCCCTGGCCTGCGATATCTGGTGCAGAGCCATGGACCGGCTCGAACATTGACGGAGCGGTGCGGGTCGGATTCAAGTTGGCGCTGGCGGCCATGCCCATGCCGCCCTGGGTCATTGCCCCGAGGTCGGTGACGATATCGCCGAACATGTTGGTCGTGACCATCACGTCGAATCGCTCCGGCTGATTCACCATGTGCATGCACGCAGCATCCACGTGGTAGTACTCTGTGGTGACGTCTGGGAATTCTGCGGCCATTTCGTCATAGACGCGCAGCCAGAGGTCGAAGACATGGGTCAGGACGTTGCTCTTGCCAATCAGCGCCAGCGTCTTGCGGTCACGCGTCTGGGCCAGCTCGAAGGCGTAGCGCAGGCAGCGGCTGACTTGCTTGTAGTTGTAGACCATCGACTGCACGGCGCACTCGTCATCGGTGCCGATCATGGTGCGGCCACCGATCCCTGTGTATAGGCCGCCAGTATTCTCACGCACGACCACGTAGTCTAGGTCCTTGGCAGTCTTGCCGACGATCGGGCAGTCAATGCCGGGGTACAGCTTGACTGGGCGCAGATTGATGTACTGGTCTAGGTCAAAGCGCAGCTTGAGCAGAATGCCCTTCTCCAGGATCCCGGGCTTCACATCCGGCGAACCGACAGCTCCCAGAAAGATCAGGTCAAAGTTGCGCAGTTCCGCCACGGATTCATCGGACAGCACCTCGCCTGTTGCGAGATAGTGCTCGCCGCCAAACGGGAACGTCTTCAGCTCCAGGCCAAAGCCATAGGTCTTGCGGACCTGTTCCAATACTTCCAAACCAATTGCGACCACTTCGGGTCCAATGCCGTCGCCTGGGACGACCGCCATCTTGTATGTGTTCATCGTCTTTTTCTTATTCTCTACGGATTGAAATTCAGTTAAAAATTAAGATTCAGGAACTGCAGCCGCCGCTGCCGCAACTGCCGCCGCCACTGCAGCTGCCTACTTCTTCCAAGCCAAAACCGAGATCATCGATCATGTCACGGTCCTGCTGAGAGTCCTGCCCATCGGTCGTCAGATAGTCGCCCAGGAAGATCGAATTGGCGGCAAACAACGCCAACGGCTGCAACGAGCGCAGCCGAATCTCACGGCCGCCAGCCACGCGTATCTCGCGGTCAGGGGAGACAAAGCGAAACATCGCCAAAATGCGCAGGCAGTCGTACGGCGTCAGCGGAGCCTGGTCGCCCATTGGCGTTCCAGCGATCGGTATCAGGAAGTTGATCGGAATCGACTCAGCGCCCATGGCGTGTAGTTCGAACGCCATATCCACCCGGTCGTCGTCAGTCTCACCCATGCCTACGATCGCACCCGAGCATGGTGAAATGCCTACGGATTTCGCATCGTTCACCGTCTCAACACGGTCGTCGTAGGTATGCGTCGAGACGATCGCCTCATGATGCCGCCTGCTGGTATTGATGTTGTGGTTGTAGCGATCTACACCCGCATCCTTGAGCTGGTCCGCTTGGCCTTCTTTCAATAAACCCAGACAGGCACAGATTCGAATCGGCATCTCCTGCTTGATCTCCCGCACCGCGTCAGTCACGTGCGTCAATTCCTTGGGCGTTGGGCCTCGGCCGCTGGCGACAATGCAATAGGTTGACGCGCCGCGGTCCCGTGCCTCACGGGCACCCGCTACCAGCGTGTCCTTGTCCAGCAATGGGTAACGATCGATGCCGGTATCCGCACCGCGAGCTTGGGAGCAATAATTACAATCTTCCGGGCACAGGCCGCTCTTTGCGTTCACCAGCATATTCAGCTTCATTTCTGTGCCGAAGTTGTGCCGTCGCAGGAGAAACGCTGCATCCAGCAGCCCGAGAATTTCCACATCATCTACAGCTAGGATCTGCCGTGCTTCAGCGCGGGTCAGGCTTTCACCTGAAATCACACGTTCGGCTCGTTCCCGCCAGTCAACCCGAGTCGCAGCATTCTCAGCTGCCGGTGGCTCCATCACAATCATTGGTCTGTCCTGGTCTCTGCGCGCAAAAGGTCAAACCGATTAATCTAGCAGAGTGCGGCTCATTCGTCTACTTCGCCACGGACCTGTGGTGTTTCTAGGGGCTCTTGACTTGATCTCTTCGGGCAGGCTGCTAGCCGGTGCAGGATGCGCAATTCCGCCTCACGCCAGATAAAAATTGTACGAGTCTGCCTGGCTCTGGCATCAAATGTGCTAGGCGGGGCCAGAACTTGTGGTTTTCTCCAATTGAGACTATCTTGGAATTGATAAGAAACCACAATCCTGAGCAACAGGGGGCCCGCCATGCTTCAGTTCCACGCCACATCCGTACCGCAGGTCAGCGACTTCATGACTGAAACGGTAATCGCGCTAAAACCGGGACAAACCATGTGGCGAGCGGTGAAGATCCTGCTCGATGGTCGCATCTCTGGGGCACCCGTGATCGACGACGAGTACAACGTGATGGGGATTCTCTCCGAGCGCGACTGCGTCCTCTTTTTGGTGAATGCCCGCTACTACGAGGGCGCGACCGGCACGGTCGAGGAGCACATGTCCAAGGGCGTGATCAGCATCAGCCAGGATGCAGACATCTTCGCCGCGGCAGACTTGTTCCGCAAACATAATTTCCGGCGTCTGCCGGTGCTCGATGGCAATCGTCTGGTCGGGATTCTCAGCCGTCGCGATGTGATGAGAACCGGGATGATGATGTGGAAACCACGCGAGACTGACGGTGCTCCCTTCGTGCCGGACAATCTCAAGAGCCGGGTCGAAGTGCCACACATTGTCACTCGCCCCGACTTCCACGGCTAGCAGTCCTGCTCGTAGATCTCCGCTGAAACTGGCGCATCTCGCAGCGGCGGGTATTTTACCCCGCTTTATGTGAGACTACCCGAGGACTGATCATGTCACAAGAGATCGTAAAATTGGTATCCAGCGAAGGCACTGGATTCTTTTATACCACGACCCGCAATTCCCGTCTTGGTAAGAAGCTTGAACTGCGTAAGTACGACCCAGTCGCACGGAAACATTGCGTATTCAAAGAAGCCAAGATGAAGTAAGGAGCCGGACCACGGTTCCCCTTCCAGATAGCCAGGACTCGCCGCGCGATGTCCTGGCTTTTTTTTGCTCGGACGAGATTGCGGAGTCCGCAAATCTTGCGCGTGCCCCACTGCAGACTGCGGACTTCGCACCAGCGACGCTTGCGGGCATGCCTGTACTGCGTGAGTTGGGCCGTGGTGGTGCCGCTGTAGTCTACGCAGTGCAGACAGACGCGGACGGCCCGGTCGCGGTAAAGGTGTCCCGCTTTCCAGGCGAAGACCTAATCTCGCGGTCGGTGCCGATTCGTGAAGGGAATCTGCGGCCCCC
>DMTJ01000450.1 GCA_003477185.1 Lentisphaeria bacterium | reverse complement strand
CTGCAGGTTGTTTAGCTCTGCGCGCAGGTCGTCCCGCTCAGCGGCAGTGGCAGCCTGACCGCGTTTTGCCGTGCGCGCCGCATCCTTGGCCTTTGCTGCTACTTCCTCTGCCACATCTGCCCGCCCAGCTGCTGCCGCAGCAGTGGCTCTGGCTTTGGCTACATTGTCCGCCGCCTGGCGTTGGGCTGCCTCTGAATTGGCGATGGCAACTTCTGCTTCTTCCTGCTTCTCTCTGGCGACATCTGCGGCCTTTCGGGCAAGGTCTGCTTCGGCTCTGGCGATATCTGCCTCGGCTCTCGCTGTCTCAGCCGCCTGGCGGGCGACTTGGGCTTGCTTCATGGCGAGACCAGCTTCTTCCGTTGCAGGCTTCGCCAGCGCCATCGCTTCTTCGGCCCGGACCTTGGCTTCCTCCAGCTGGTGGGCGAGATCACCGTTCACTGTTGCGAGACGTGCGACTTGGTCGTCCGCAGTGGTGGCGCGCGTTTTCGCAGCTGCGAGGTCCGCAGCAAGTTTTGTGCTTGATGCCTCTGTCTTGTCGAGTGCGGCTTGAAGCTCTTGGAGAGTCGTCTCAGTGCGGTCCTGGTCCCGCTTGGCGGATTCCAGCGCACGGTGCAACGCAGACTCGCGAGCGAGAGCCTTGTCACGCGCCTCGGTCTGCTCGGCCAATTCCTGCCGAGCCGTCTGTAGGCGATCACGAAAGGAAGCCAACTCGGCCTGACTTGCCTCGAGTGTCTGATCTGTAGCGGCCTTCCTCGTGCGGATTGCTTCAAGCTCAGCCTGATACGCTTTCTCTTTTTGGTCGAGCGCATTTATCGCCTGGACCACTTCTTGATCCTGGGTTTCGAGACGGCGCGTGATCTCGGCGTTTTTTTCGCGCAGTGCTGTGAGTTCGCGGGCGACAAGTTCCTTGCCCCGCTGTGCGTTTCCGGCTTCGAGCTTCCACTTTGCAGCCTCTTCGGTGGTGCCTGCGAGAGTGGCGGCGATGCGGTCCTGGTCCTGCTTGGTGGCTTCCAACGCACGGTGCAACGCGGATTCGCGGGCAAGGGCCTTGTCACGAGCGTCGGTTTGTTTGGCTAGTTCCTGCTGGGCGGTTTGTAGGCGATCTCGAAAGGACGCCAACTCAGCCTGACTCGCGTCGAGTGTCTGACCGGTGGCGGTCTTGCTCGTACGGATTGCTTCAAGCTCCGCCTGATACGCCTTCTCCTTTTGGGCGAGTGCAATTTGCGCCCGAACCACTTCTTGATCCCGGGCTTCGAGACGGCGCATGATCTCGCCGGTCTTCTCACGCAACGCTGTGATTTCACGCGTGGCAAGTTCCTTGGCGCGCTGTGCGTTCCTGGCTTCGAGTTTCCACTTTTCAGCTTCTTCGGCGGCCCCCGCGAGCTCAGCCGTGGTAGATTTGAGCGCAGTTGAGGCAGCCGCGACGGCGGTCTTTGCCTGCTCGACCTCTACGAGTTCCTGACGTTGTTGGTCGATCTGAGAGAGCAATTCCTGATTGACCTTACTGAGTTTCTGTAGCTGATCGCGTAATGCCTTGGATGAGGCCCCACTGTCGCTGACCGCAACCGCGGACTGCAGTTTGGTCTGGGCACCGGTCAGTTTCGTCGTCACGGCTTTAAGTTGCTCGCGAGCAGCCATGAGATCCGCAGCGGTGGTCGTGCTTTCTAGCTCCGCTTTTTCTGCGCGATCCTTGAGTTGTGCGATACTCTCCAAGGAATCGGCCAGCTTGGCTTGCAGTCCGGAGTCGACGCTTGTGTTGTTGTTGCTTCGGCGCGTAAGCTCCATTTCCTGGCGCAATTTCACTGCCTCTTTGCGCAACGTGTCGATCTCCCGTGCGTAGGCCTCGGCCTGTTCCGTGGCCAGATCCGCATTTTCGCGGGATGCCTGCGCCTCGCGTCGAGCAGTATCCGCCCACTCGCGTGCAGCCTTCGCCTCTTTCTGAGCGTCTGCAATGCCATCGGCATCCGGTCCCTCACGAAGCATGTTCTTGGCCTGGCTCAATTCTGCAAGCGCCTTGTTTCGGGAACTCGTCGTGGCGGCCAACTCAACGTTGAGGGCTGCGATGCGTTCTTTGGATTCGCTATTCTTGCCGTCGTTGCCTGCAAGAGACATGGCACCTACGGCAAGGCCGATGGCGACTAGGGCAGCGGCAAAAACGAACAGTTTTCCCGGGGAACTCTTGGCCAATCCGCCAAGGTCGCTGGCGAAGCTAACTGGCACTGGAGCGTTCGTTGGCGTGGGAAGAATTACGGCGTGGCGCAGTTCTGCGACAGACAGGCAGCGTGAGTCGGGCAGGAGATTGAGTGCTTTAGCCATTGTGGCAGCCAGTTCGTCTGGCACTGGCATGTCGCTAGCGTGGCGCATCGCGACGCCAGCCGCGGGCTGGGCAATGTTTCCAGCTTCGATCGCGGCAAGTACCTCGCGGTCATTTTGGCCCGCGACCGGAGGGCGCAGGTAAACAATGTTATAGAGGATTGCGCCCAGCGCGTAGACATCAGTCGTCACGGTCGCGCGCTCTCCAGAAACCTGCTCCGGGGCTGCAAATGCTGGGGCGGGGTGAAGCACGTCTATGCCGTCTGGACGCGCTGCGCTTTTGCCCAGACCGGTTTGTACAACCCAACGGGCCATGGATGTCGGGCTGCCACCACTCGGCGCCTCTTCTTCTTCGTCTTGTGGCTCTGCCTCGCGCCTGATCGGCGTGCGCTGGCGCCCGGTAAGTTCTGCGAGTTCCCAGCGGCCAATTTCGACGTCGCCGAAGGAATTGACGTGGATGGCTGACGGCGAAAGGCCACAATGGAGAACCCCCTGGCGATGGGCATAGGCGATTGCGTCGCAGATCTGATGGAAAATTTCGACAAGATGCTGGAGCGTATATCGTGCCACGGCTTCCGGATTTCCGGCAACCAGTCGGTTCAGAATGTCTTGGAGCGAAAGCCCAGTCGCACGGCGCATCGTGTAATAGGGGAGCCCGTCGTCCGTGACGCCCACGTCGTGCACGGCGCAGATACCCGGGTGGTCCAACTGGGATTGTAGCTGCACTTCTTCAGCAAAACGGGCCACCATCGAGTCATTCGAGAGGTCGCTGGCCCGCAATACCTTCATGGCCACCACGCGGCCGCTCTCGCAATCCCTAGCGACATGGACATCGCCCGTTGCCTCAGAGCCCAACAAGTCGCCGACGTCGTAGCGACTGCCGGAGCGACGGTGCGGTAACCCCCTCTGCTGGGAAAGAGTGTCTTCCAATTCGATCTGAACTTGCAGATCGCGGTCTGCTAGCAACTCGTTCAGAGCTGCACGTTGAGCGCGTTGAGCCATAGAAATCCTTGTGCGTGCGTAGGGTCGGTACTACTAGTTCACAAAGTGTATTTCACAACCAACCGTATGAGACTGCATGGGGTTCTGCTGGCTGTGGCGTTCTGGTCATGATGGTTGGGGCCGGGCAGCCAGACCCTTTGAACAGAACGCGTTCTGGCTGGGAGCGTGTTGCGATCCTATCGCAACGACCTTGGAAGCTGTAGGCCAGAAATGGTGGCGGGGGCCAGATTCGAACTGACGACCTTCAGGTTATGA
>DMTJ01000454.1 GCA_003477185.1 Lentisphaeria bacterium | reverse complement strand
ACGGTGCATGCGCGCACGGGTGGGGTGACAACGGTGCTCGAATGGGATGCTGAGTTTTTATCCTTTGAAGAGACGCTGGCGGAGGCGATGAAAGCTAAGGAGATTCAGCAGGCTTATGCCGAAACAGATTAAACCACCTGCATCGTTGAAGGTGCTGCAGCGCGACTTCGGGAGCGCGATCTCGGAGCCGTTTGAGTTCGGTGAGAGCGGTGCCTTTCGCTGTCAAACGGAGCGATATGCGCCGGAATTGCTGGCGCAGGCGGAGGCGGATCGCGTCGCGGTTTATAACCGCCAGTATTGGTTTCGGCTGCTGACGGTGATGCAGGAGGAGTATCCGCTCTTGGAGCAGATGCTGGGGATCGACGCGTTTAACCAGATGGTCAGCGCCTATCTGGACTGCTATCCACCTGACAGCCCATCGCTAAATGACCTCGCGAATCACTTGCTTGAGTTTTTGGCAGAGCATGAGCCGTGGCGTGAAGATCTGGCGGTGTGCCAGGCGGCGGAGTTGGAGACCATTCTGGCGGGGGCTTTTATCGCCGGCGAGGAGCCGGGATTTGACCCGCTTGCGCTAAGCGAGGGCGATCGGGCGGCGATCGGTTCACGCGTGCTGCGGCTACAGCCCTACGCGGCGCTGTTTCGGGAAGAGTGGAACCTTTACAAGACGCGCGCGATGTTGAAGCTGGCCGAAGACCGGGAGGCGGTACCGGATCCCGCACGTGAGGTTGGTTGGTGGCTGCTCTATCGCGATCAGAGTGGACGGCAGGCCGCTGAGGCACTGAGCGCTTCGCAATATCAACTACTGGCAGCGCTGGCTGCCGGACACCCGCTCGACCAGGCGATTTCTAGGGTCGAATCGACAGCAAAAGAACAAGATCGCGCGCAGCTTGGATCCTCTATTCAGGGGTGGTTCGCGCATTGGGTACAGCTTGGTATCTGGACAGTCTGAGACTTCTGCGAACTCCGGAACGACCCGGGGATTGGTCTGTTGTGCACTCGCGCTAATCGGGATCTGGGCCGGGATCGCGAAGCTGAGCGCTGTATTCAGCTATGGCGAGAATCAGGAAGAACGCCCGATTTTTCTGTTCACGGGGCTGTATCTGCTGACGTGGGTGGTGTTTGCCGTGGCGATGCGACTGGCGCCGCGCTGCGAATCGTTCCGGGCGCTGGCTTGGATCGTGATCGCGGGTGGTGTGATGCGGCTGGTGATGCTGGGCGCGGAGCCGATTCAGGAGACCGATTTTTATCGCTACATCTGGGATGGGCAGGTGGCGATCTCCGGGCAGCATCCGTTCGCGCAAGCGCCTGAGGAGGTGGAGGTGGGGGAGATTGAGACTGACCCCGAGCAGCTGGCGGCTGCTGAATTGGTGTATGACCGGGTCAATCACCCGCATGTGAAGACGATCTACCCGACAATGGCCCAGGTGTCGTTTGCGGTGAATGTGGCTCTGCATGGTTGGAATCCGCGAGGCTTTCATTTGACGATGCTGCTGGTCGACGGGCTGTTGATGATGGCGCTGTATGTGTGCTTGGTGCTGGCTCGGCTGCCGCGCGGGCTTCTGCTGGGCTATTCGTGGTGCCCGCTGGTACTTAAGGAGGGGTTGAATTCGGCGCACGTGGATCTGGTCTGCGCGCTGTTTCTGGCGGTGTTTATGATTGCGATTCTGCGGCGGGCGACGGTGTTGGCTGCGGTGGCGCTGGCGGGGGCAGCCTTCGTGAAGTTGACGCCGGTGGTGCTGGCGCCGTTGGTGGTGGGCTGGATTTGGCGCGGGCAGTCGCGAGCGGCGGCACTGCGCTGGAGTGCGATGTTCGCAGCGATTTGCGTGTTGCTGGCGTTGCCGCTGGTGCTGGGCGTGCCGGCCCCACTTGAGGGCCTGCAGGCTTTCTCACGGGACTGGATCATGAATGGCTCGATCTACGAGCTGGTGCTGCTGGTTCTGGGGGGGGATGGGGGCTGGACCAAGGCGCTGCTCTTGGGCCTGTTTGGCTGTGGCGTCTGCTGGGCGGCCACGCGCGTGGAGGGCGAGCAGGAGCTGGTCCGAGCCTGCATGTGGGCGCTCGCTTGGCTGTTTTTGATCGGGCCGGTTGGGCATCCGTGGTATTTGTTATGGTGTTTGCCGTTCTGGTTGTTGGTGCGCTCGCCGTCGCTGCTGGTGCTGTTCGCGGTTACCTCGCTGTACTACCTTAACTTTCATATCGCCTATGTGCCCGGTAGCAGGACGCGGTATGCGGTGCTGCAAACGGCCGAGTATTTGCCGTTTTACCTGTTTCTGGCGGTGCGGGGCGTGAGCTGGCTGCGGGCAGGCAATCAGGTAGATCCGCTGGATTCGACTGCTGATTAGTCGGGATCGCGTGTATGATACCGGAAATGACGAATCCAGGCTAGGCAAGAGACTATGAGCGACAGGCATGCCTACCGGGTCTTGGAAGTACCCCAGACTCTGGAGCAAATTGCGAACTACGCAGCATCGGAGAGCGGGCGGGTGCGTCTGGCTGCGCTTGCGGACTCCGCAACTGCGCCGCAACGGACGTTGGTGCAAGAGTGCATGGGCTTGCTGAGTAAGAACATTAGTCTGCCGGTGGCGGCGTTTCAGTCGCTCCGAGAGATTCTGACGAGCGCGCGTCGCGAGGGTGTGATTCTGAGCGCAGATGAATTCGAGATCTTGCGCCGGGTGCTGGAACTGGTGGAGCGACTGAAGACATTCGCTCGGCGTCGGGAGCTGAATTGCAAGGCAATCCGCAGCTGTATGGACAGGATGGACCCGTGCGATGAGCTGGTGGCTAAGATCGACCAAGTGTTTGATCGCAAGGGTGAGATCATGGACCGAGCGAGTGATCGGCTGTACGAGGTGCGCCGTGGACTACGTCAGCTCTCGGCGCAGATCAATGCCAAGCTGGAAGCGCTGTTGCGAACTCCGCACATTCAGGAGGCGCTGCAGGACCAGTATATCGACCTGCGGAATGGTCGGTATGTGGTGCCGGTGCGGCGTGAGCTGCGCACGCGGATTCGCGGGATTGTCCATGACCAGTCGAACAGTGGGCGCACGTTGTTCGTGGAGCCGCAGGCGCTGGTGGAGATGGGCAACGACCTGACCGGGCTGCGGGTGGAAGAACGCGACGAGTGCCGCAAAATCCTGGCGGAACTCAGTGACTTGGTGCGTGCGAACTCCGCAGCGCTGCGAGTGAATGAGGAGGCGCTGTGTGAGTACGATGTAGCTTGCGCGGTGAGTAACTGGTCTCGAGATTTTGACTGCTGCTATGTGCCTTTCGGGAAAGCGCTGGTGATGCATGACGCCCGTCACCCGCTGCTGCAGGCGCAGCTGCGTGAGGAGAATCGCATGGAGGAGCTGGTGCCTCTGGATATGCGGCTGGGCGTGGACATGAAGGTGTTGGCGGTGACGGGCTCGAATTCCGGGGGAAAGACGATCGTGCTGAAGACGATTGGCCTGCTGACGGTACTGGGGCAGCTGGGGCTGCCGATTCCGGTGGATGCACGGACGCAGCTGCGACGGTTTGAAGGGCTGCACGCGGATATCGGTGATGAGCAGTCGCTGCAGCAGAATTTGAGTACGTTCAGCGCGCATATGAAGAATATCAGCGCGATGATGCGGGCGACCGAGCAAGGGACGCATTTGATCATGCTGGATGAGCTTTGCGCAGGCACGGATCCACTCGAGGGCGGCGCCTTGGCCTGCGGGATTCTGGACGAGCTGGCCAGGCGCGATGTGCTGGTGTTGGCGACGACTCATCTGGGCGTGGTGAAGGAGCATGTGCAGCAGGATGTGCGGATGCTGAATTCGACGGTCTTGTTTAACAGGGAGACGCTGAAGCCTGAGTATAAGCTGATTCTGGGGAGGCCGGGCGCATCGCATGCACTCGATGTGGCGCGCCGGTTCGGCATTCCGGAACGGGTGATTGGGTTTAGCCGCGAACAGACGGGGACTGACAACACACAGGTGGAAGATCTGTTGTCTTCGTTGCAGGATCAGGATCGCGAGATGCGTGACAAGCTGGGCGAGATTCGCAGCCAGCACGCGAAGCTGATGAAGGAGCGAGACGAGTTACAGCAAGAGTTGGGCGAACTCAAGAAGCAGCGGCGGGGCTTGCTGAAGGAAGCCAAGCAAGAAGCACGCAATATCGTGGACAACACGCGTCGCGACATGGATAAGATGTTGCGGCAGGCGGAGCAGGCTGGCAATAAGAAGCAGGCAGGCGAGCTGCGAGCAAAGGCGCAGGAAAAGTCGAAGCGCATGGCGCAGGCAGTGGTTGAAGTCTCAGAGAAGCCGAAGGTGCCGCAGCAGCCAGCTGTGAATCCGCAGGTAGGAGATTGGGTGCGCGTGGAATTGCTGGGCGAGGAGGGGACACTACTTGCCATCGATAAGGGCCGCGCGAGCGTGGATGTGGACGGGAAGCGGTTTCAGGTTCCGGCAACGCAGCTGGCGGTGGCCAAGAAGAAGGCAAAGCCGGCCGCCCACGTGACGAAGCCGCCGGTCTCGCGGGCGGTGTCGCAGGAGATCGTGCTGGTAGGGATGCGCGTGGATGAGGCCATGCCCAAGCTGGAGAAGCACCTGAGTGACATTGGGCTTTCCGGGCTGGCCAAGTTTCACGTGGTGCATGGGCGCGGAACGGGAAGGCTCCGTGACGCGGTGCATCGGTTGCTGCGGGACTGCAGAGGGGTGGATTCTTTTCGACTGGCGAAGTTTGGTGAGCTGCCCGGATCGGATGGCGTGACGATCGTCACGATGCACGATCAGTAAGTTAGCCGGGGACCAAATGAAAGGTCACGGTGCGCGTTTTTCCTGAGGCGGACGCTTCTTTTTGCTTGAGCGGAGAGAGGAGGAGCGAGTAGGTGCCGGGACGGATGCCTTGATCGGCATCGTAGGCGTCTACTAGGGTGAACAGGGATTGGGTTGGAGCCTGGGCTTGGGCGAGCGGCTGAAGCTCAGGATCTTGGGCGAATTCGGTGAGAATTTGGTCCAAGTCTGCACGAAGTGTCTCGGCGCTATTTAGGAGCAATTCGACCTTGATTTCTTCGTTCTCAGGGTTCTCCTGGAGTTGCTCGACAAGGGCGCGGGCATGGTGGAACAGAGGGGATAACTCGGCACGGAGACGACGACGTGGTGCGGAGGGCAGATCATCAATGCCGCCGGGCTGCCACAGGGCATCGTGCAACTCTGCCAGCTGATTGGCAAGTTGCTGTGCCAGGGGACCGGTAAGCTCAGTCTCTTGGAAGGCGGCAAGTGTCTCTCGGGCAACGAGATAGTGCGCGTCGGACACTTGTTCCTTGAGCTTGGCCCGGCGCCTGCGGATGACGGGCGTGAGCGCAAGAAAGCAGAATATCAGCGATAGCCCAGCGCAGGCGATAAAGCCGCCGACCCACACGAGTTCGAGCGAGTAGTGCGCGTTGCGCCAAGTCAGCGTGGCCGCGACGAGGAAGGCTGCGATTGCGTACAAGGCCGTCACGATGTAGCGCTTCAGCAGGTTCATGAGTCGGTACTGGGCTTTGATAGGCTGTCGAGGTATTCCTGCCATTCGATCGGCAGCAGATACTTCTTGTTGTCGTTGCAGGGCTTACAGGCGGGGACAACGTTGCCCTTGGTGGTCTTGCCACCGCGGACGATGGGGACGACGTGATCCATGGTGAGCTCAGAAGGATGGACCTGTGCCTGGCAGTAGTGGCAACGCGCGTGGCCCTTTTGATTCTTCCACCATTGCGAACTCCGCAAATCGCGGGCCCTGGTTTTCTCGCGCTTGACGTGCGCTTCGTCGGCTGGGATGAAAAAATCCATGGTCTGGCTTAAGCGTGGCTGTGTGGATCTTTCCACGGCCTGTTCAGAATCCTCGCGTCAGTAGGGAACGGCGATGTTGTATTTCTTGGTCAAGGCTGCGATCTCTGCGTCGGCGTTCGGATTGTTGCCCATGCTGCGCTCGGCGATCAGGTGGTAGATTTTCTGTGCGGCCCAGCGCAGGGCGAGGGACTGTCCGCCGGGTTGGGCCTCGCTGAGGCGCTTGCGCAGAATTAACTCTTCGCGGCCACCATCGCGATTTCGGCCGACGACGCGCAGGTCGATGATGTCTTGGCCAGCTTTGGCGCGTCCGTAGACGACGAGTGGCTGCGAGCGGAAGAGGTGGTGCAGTTCACGCGGAAAGGCGTCATGGGCGAGTGCCCCGGAGATGTCGTAGTTGAGGTCGGCAACAAGTACTTCGGCAAGGCTACCGAAATAGCGCACGAAGGTGCGGTGGGTTTCGCTAAGACGTTCCTCGTGGAGGGAGAGGCCGCGGTTCTTGTAGGAGAGAAAGTTGAGCAGAAAGCGGTTTGTGTCTTTGCTGCCAGCGCTGAAGGAGAAGATGGAGGCGTTGGCGGTGTTCTCGCCGAGAATACGCCGGATCATGTCGTCATTCTCGAGCTTAGAGCCGGTGGTGCTTTTGCCGTCGGTAATGAGAAAGATCATGTAGGGTCGTTTCGAGACTCGGCTTCTATTCACGTACGGCGCGAGGCTGGTATAAATGTCTGTCTTGCCAAGGGTGGATTGGCCTTTGACGTATTTTCGGGCT
The DNA here is from genome assembly GCA_003477185.1 of Lentisphaeria bacterium. Taxonomy (GTDB): domain Bacteria; phylum Verrucomicrobiota; class Lentisphaeria; order JABSQK01; family UBA12247; genus UBA12247. Next base: position 204 of record DMTJ01000454.1, on the reverse strand, counting down.
TTGAGAATGTTTTCGGGGGTGGGGGCCACGAAGCTGGAGAAGAGGGCTCGGGCATCTGCGCGGAAGACGACGATGTTAAAGGCGTCATCGGGTTGGAGGTAGTCGAGGGCTAGCTGGATGCCAGCCTTGTATTCGTTGAGTGCCTCATCGGAGATGCTGGCGGAGGCGTCAAGCAAAAAGAGGATGTCGCGCGGAATGGGGGGG
>DMTJ01000354.1 GCA_003477185.1 Lentisphaeria bacterium | reverse complement strand
CCACAAGTGCTCTCCTCGTGCGGCTCTCTGTTTGGTGCCAGGCGCATGCTCAGTTTGATCGCCGGGCACTCCTTTTCAAACCCATCGAAGCGCCACTGATTCGGAAACCCATGGCACTGGGCCGGTTTGGCCTCTTGAATGCGGCACCGATTCGGCTCTTCAAAAAACTCGCAGGCCCCATCCGCACCGTCGCGTAACGAGAGGCCCCGGCGATCCGGGGACAGCTCCGTGTGCTCGTCGATAAAGTCTTGCTCTGCCAACTCCAGAAATCCCGCGGCTCGTGTGACATCCGCGTCAGTCAGCCGCACTTGCCCCGGCCAACGGCAGCAATTTCCGCAACGCGTGCAAACCCACACTGTCTGTTCTTTAGGCAGCTGCACCTAGATTTCCTCTCCTGTGTCGTCAGATGGGGGTAAACCTACACCGCAGCGACTGGAGCGCAGTGCCTCCCGGATTGTAATTGTAATTCCATGCCATTCCGCTATGGTCCGACGCTCATGATTCTTGTTGACTGGAGTGTCCTATGAAACGTTACCTACTTGTCTTGCTGGTGATCGCGGGAACCGCGCATGCCAAAATTCCTGGCGATAAGCAGCTCGCTTTCGCGGAATATCTCGCCGAACAGAATGAGCCTGATGCCGCGCTCATCGAGTACCATCGCTTCCTGTTCTTCTACCCCAATCATCCGAAAGCCGCGGATTCTCTCTATGAGATGTCTAGGCTGCTGTTGACGGTACGCAATGATATCCCCGCCGCACGCATGATCCTCGAACGGCTGGTCGCAGACTTCCCGGGTGCCGAGGTCGGTGTCGCCGCCAAGACGTTCCTTGATTTCGTCAGTAGCCATTCAGACTTCAAAGGCGAGCCACTGTTTCGCTGGCTGACGGCCAAAACCCAGGCCACCAATGCCCAGTATGCCAAAGCCGCAGAGGGCTACAGGCTTGTCGCCCTTGATTTTCCCCGGGCAAAAATCACGCACGACGCCCTGTACCGTCACGCCATGCTCCTGCTGGTGCACCTGAAAAAGTTCAACGATGCCGAGGTATCCTTCAGCACCATCGTCAATAATTTTCCGCGGAGCAAGTGGGCTCCTCACGCATACCTTGGCCTGGCGCGCGTCGTCGAGGCGACCGAAGGCCCCGGGAGCGAGGCCCTCAAATCCTACCGCGCTGTCATGGCTAGATTCCCAGGCACTCCGGTAGCCGAGGAAGCGCTCGCTCGTGCCACGGCGATCGAGAAGAGTCACAACGCGATCCCACGCCACTTCAAGGATTCGGAGGCAGTGAAATACCGAATCGTTTCGACTAGGCCCGACGAAAAAAACTTCATCGTCTTCATCGAATTCGCTGGCTCCGGCACGCCAAATGCACGCCAGATTCAGGCCACCTTGGAACACGCACTTGCACGAACTGCTGGCCAGCGCCCCAAGAATCACCTCTCAGTCCGGGTCCGCGCCTATTTCCGGTACCCGTTCACCGAAGCCGGTTCCGTGGATTGGAAGCCCGGCCAGGGCGACCCGACCTACAACGTAATTCAGCGCAAAAATGAAGACGTTCTCAAGGACGCTCTGTTCGACCTACTCAAGTCACGCTGATCGCTGCGGACTCGGCAGATCCCACCGGGCCGTCCGCCAGGCAGCGAGCAATGCGCACGGACACCCTATCACATTCTACTGTTAGAAATCAACCAACGGACACGTTCTATTCATGAGCACTCAGGAGAAAGACTCGCAGCTGTACCGGCTGCGCCACTCCCTAGCACACATGCTGGCGCAAGCTGTTTTACAGATCCGCCCCGATGCAAAAATGGGCTTTGGCCCGCCCGTCGAAAATGGCTTCTACTATGATTTCGACTTCGGCGATCAACCGATCGTCGAGACCGACCTGAAGGACCTGCAGAAGCGGATGCTGAAGATCGCCAAGCAGAAGCAGGAATTTGTCCAAGACACACGCTCGCTGGCCGACGCTGAGACCTTCATGGCGGCCACCGACCAGTCCTATAAAATTGAGTACGCCCGAGAGCTCGTCGAGACCGGCAAGGCCAAAGACGGACTTGGTTTCTACACTAACGGTCCATTCACGGACATGTGCGAAGGCCCGCATCTCGAGCATACCGGGCAGGTCAAGAAGGGGTCCTTCAAGCTCGATTCCATCGCTGGCAGCTACTGGCGGGGCGACGAGAAGCGGCCCATGCTTACCCGGATCTACGGGCTGGCCTTCGAGTCTTCTGAGGACTTGAAAGACTACCAAGAACGGCGACGCCTCGCAGAGCAGCGCGAACATCGCAAACTTGGCGCACAGCTAGACATTTTCGTCTTGGACGACGAGATCGGATCCGGCCTTCCGCTCTGGCTGCCGAACGGCACAATCATTCGCGATGAGCTCGAGAAATGGGCCTGCGAGCAAGAGTTTCGCTACGGCTACCAGCGCGTCGCCACCCCTGCGATCACCAAGGCTGGACTCTATGAGCGCTCCGGGCATCTCCCGCTGTACGAGGAGGACATGTTCCCCCCCATGGTCTGCGACGATGATGAGAAATACTATCTCAAGCCCATGAACTGCCCTCACCATCACAAGATCTACGCGGCGCGCCCTCGCAGCTACCGGGATCTGCCCCTGCGCCTCGCCGAGTACGGCTATAACTTCCGCTATGAGCGACGTGGCTCGCTAGCCGGACTGCTTCGTGTGCGAGCCATGTGCATGAACGATGCCCACATCTACTGCCAGCCAGACCAGATCGAAGACGAGTTTCGCGCTGTGATCAAGATGTACCGCGAGTACTACGATCATCTTCGCCTCGGTGACTTTCGCTGCCGGCTTTCCCTTCATGACCCGGACTCAGACAAGTTCATGGGCAAGAAGGAAGACTGGGAGCACACGGAGGCCATTGTCCGCAAGATCTTGGTCGAAGCAGACATCGAGTTCGAAGAAGAGCGCGGCCAGGCCGCCTTCTATGGCCCGAAGATGGACATTCAGGTCAAGAACATCCTCGGCCGTGAGGAGACCCTCTCTACCTGTCAGTTGGACTTTGTCGTCCCCGAACGATTCGGCCTCACCTACACCGCCCAAGATGGCAGTGAATGCGAGCCATACATCGTCCATCGGGCACCACTGAGCACGCACGAACGCCTGATTTCATTCCTCATTGAGTTCTACGGCGGTGCCTTTCCAACTTGGATGGCCCCGAATCAGGTCTGCGTGATTCCGGTAAGTGTCGAGCAATTCGGTGACTACGCCCACGGGATCCGCGAGACTCTCACTCACAAGCTCCTTCGTTGCAACGTAGATGACAGCTCGGATTCGCTGAACAAGCGCATCCGCCGGGCGGTCACCAGCAAGGTGCCGAACATCTGGATCGTGGGTGGTGAGGAAGTCGAGAACAACACCATCACTTGGCGACGATACGCAGTTCGCGAGCAGCTCACCGTTTCCCGTGACATCGCCATCGATGCCCTCGGGGCGATGGTTCAACAGCGCTTGATGGATAACTTCGAGGACGTGGCCCTGCCGCTCCCAGAATGACACCAATCACGCTTACTATCGTAAGTCTGGCAGGCGCAATCCTGCTGGGCTTTCTCGGAGGCTGGCTGCTGGGCAGGCACGTTGGGCCACGCAAACCCATGTGGTTTGCCATCTCCACAATCCTACTCGTGCTGGGTGCCGGCCTTGTCTACGTCAACAGCGGTCTGATTCTGGACGGCTTCGCCCGCAAGTCTTGGCCACATGTCGACGGCCTCGCAGTCACCGTCGAGGTTCAGGACACCTCCCCGCATGTGGTCTACGAATACCACGTAGAAGACGTGCGCTACGAAGGAACAAGCGATCTCCAGACGCCACACTTTGGCTTTCGCACGAACCAGCGGGATACCGCCCAGAAAGTTGCCGCGCAAGTGCGGGAAGCCGATGCGCTCCGCGTGTTCTACGACCCAGATCAACCAGCGACCTCCTACCTGATTCCCGGCCCCCGCTACCATGATTTTCTGCGCTACTCAGTGGGTGCATTGATCCTTGTGGTCGCTGGCCTTATTCTCGCGCGCCAGCTGCGCCGCGATGGTTCAGCTGGCCAAGGCTGAATCCGCAGGTTATTAGCCGCCGTTCCGCGGTTATCCCTGCGCATGCAGACTGAAGAGACATCCGCCGACTGGCAAAGGTATTTGGGGCCACGTGGCATCCCCCAAGCGCTGTGTACACTCTCGAATGGACAGGCTTGGCTTTTGCTCCTCTTCCTGGCTGGGCTGGCCGCCTGCCTCTTCCTGAACTGGCGCGACACGCTGATCTACGGAAACGCCGTAATTACCGCCTTTTTCCTGATCGCCACTCTCTATCGCTTTCACCTGCTCGACCTTTCTTTGCGGCGCAAGCGCGAGATTGTGCTCGAAACTGGTGAACTGGTCGAACCGGAGGGGGGCTGGCCGCACTACGTCGTCCAAGTCCCGCTCTATCACGAGCCCCATGCGCTGCGGCGCATCGTCCGCGCCCTGACCAAACTCGATTACCCGACCGATCGGCTGACGATCCAGCTACTGATCGAGGACGATGATGAAGACACCAAAGGCGCCTTCGAGGGAGTTACCCTCGCCAGCCAGTTCAAGATCGTCCGCATCCCCGTTTGCGAACCTCGCACCAAGCCAAAGGCCTGCAATGTCGGTCTAGCGGAAGCTGAAGGCGAGTTCCTCGTTATCTTTGACGCCGAGGATCGCCCAGATCCTGATCAACTCAAAAAGGCGGTAATCGCCTTTGGCCAGTCGTCCGAGAAGACCGGCTGCATCCAAGCCAAGCTCAGCTTCTACAACAGCCGCCAAAACTTGCTCACGCGGCTCTTTACTGCGGACTACGCACTGTGGTTCAACCTCTGCCTCCCCGCCTTGGACTACCGCAACGCTCCCGTCCCACTCGGCGGCACCTCGAATCACTTCCGACTCGACATCCTGAAGGAGATGCAAGGCTGGGACGAGTACAATGTCACCGAGGACTGTGACCTCGGCATTCGCCTCGCAATCGCAGGCTGGCAGACGCGAATCATGGATTCCACAACCTGGGAAGAAGCCTGTCCGCGATTCGGCGCCTGGACTCGCCAACGCTCTCGCTGGGTAAAAGGCTACCTCCAGACCTATCTCGTGCACATGCGCTCTCCGCTACACATGACACGCAAGCTCGGCCTGGGCCGCAGCCTACACGTCCATCTGCTAATCGGCGGTTCAGTACTCACCCAGTTGCTCAGCCTCGTCTACTGGATCATGGTGCTGGCCTGGCTGATCGCCCATGCCCCTAACGGCCTCGATCCCGCCTGGCTCGCCACCTACTTTCCCGGTCCCGTCTTCGCCATGGGCGCCTTCTGCCTGTTCGTCGGAAACTTCCTCTTCGCCTACTACTGTGGCATCGCCTGCGTCGTGCGTGGCATGGGCCACATCGTGCCTGCCTGCTGGTTGATGCCCCTCTACTGGATGGTGATGTCATACGCAGCCTGGAAAGGCGCCCTGCAACTCATCTGGCGCCCCCATTACTGGGAGAAAACCATGCATTTCGACACCGGAGAGAACGCCCCGTGAATATCCGAATCCTGATCCTATTCCTGCTCCTTATCCCTGCGCTATCCTGGGGGCAAACAGAAGCCAAAGAAAAACCCTTCCGGCTCGAGCGCAAAACAGACGGGAAGCTGTTTCTAAAATGCGAGCTCCTGCTCCTAGAGGACGAAGCGGTGATTGTTCGCTTCGAGCGCTCCAAGTTTGCGAAGATCGCACTCGCCAACCTGAGCGATGCATCACTCAAGCAGCTCGATCTCGATCCTGCGGACTTCGCAGAAGAGCCCATCGCGGACGGCGTAAAAAAGAAGAAGAATGGGAAAAACAAGAAGAACAGAAATCCGCCCAAATGAATGCGGAACAGCCGCCGGAATCGGGACGCTGGCGGCGGTCCCCGATCTGGCGCGCCATCGCCGCCATTCTCATCTG
>DMTJ01000215.1 GCA_003477185.1 Lentisphaeria bacterium | reverse complement strand
ATAGCCGCCGATGTTGATGTCAAATCCCTGTTTTGTGGGGTCTTCGCCTAAATGCCACTTCCCGAGGTGGATGGTCTTGTAGCCGCCGGCTTTGAGTGCCTCGGCCATCGTCACATTCTCGTCGGGAAGGTAGCGCGTGTTTGGTACGGGGATGAGCTTGCGGTCGGACGCCTTGCCACGTTCGGACGAGCCCACGGTATAGACTCCATGCCTGGCGGCATACTGCCCGCTCATGCAGGCTGCACGACTCGGCGCGCAGTTTGCGGCTGGCGCATAGGCTTCGGTGAAGACCATCCCTTCCGCTGCTAACTGGTCGAGGTTCGGCGTTCGATACTCGGTACGCCCCATGAACCCCACATCCATCACGCCGAGGTCGTCGGCGTTGAAATAGATGATGTTGGGCTGCTTCGCCACCGTGACGATGCTTGCCAGAAGCAGGAGAATCAGGGCTGTTCGTTTCATTGGGGGCGATACTTTCGTTCAGTAGTGTTTCTGGGCCGACTGCGGCCAGCGTCCAGCAACTTCTGCAATTCGATTTTCATACGCTGAAAGACTTCAGGATGCAGTGTGGCCACATCGTTGGATTCAGCCGGATCACTCTCCAGATCATAGAGGGTGTGTGTGAATGTCAGCGGAGCGCGATTGCCATCCGGTTCGCCAGCCTTCTTTCTGGGGGCTCTGTTCGGTTTCCGCTGGAGCTTCCATGTCGCTGCGCGGTAGCCGAAGGCGCTGTTGACACCGTCCCTTCCATTATCCTGCTGAATCAGCTGGCTGCGTCCTGAGGCTCCGTCTTTCCCGAGGAGTGCGGGCATCAGGTCCAGGCTGTCTAGGCAGGCATCGTCTGGGATCGATACGCCAAGATACGTGGCGAGGCTGGCTGCCAGGTCAATGGTGCAGACCACCTCATCGGATACACCCGGCTCGATCGTGCCAGGCCACCAGGTGATGAAGGGCGTCCGGGTGCCGCCTTCCTGTATGCGGTATTTCCCACCTGAAAACGGCCCAGCGGGCTTGTGGTCATGGAGCTTTTCCTTAGCCCCGTCCTTGTAGCCGTCGCCGAGCACCGAGCCGTTGTCCGAGCAGAAGACAACCAAGGTATTCTTCTCCACCCCCTGCTCCTTGAGGATCTTGATGAGTTCGCCAACACTCCAATCCAGCTGGACGATGGCATCGCCGCGCCAACCGGTGCGGGATGTTCCGTGAAAGCGTTCATGCGGCATGCGCGGCACATGGATGTCGTGCGAGGCAAAGAACAGAAAGAAGGGATTGTCTTTGTTCCGCGTGATCCACTCCCTGGATTTCTCCACCCACTTATCGGCGAGGTCTTCATCGCGAAAGCGGGCCGCATGGCCGCCGGTGTAGAACCCGATTCGGCTGATGCCGTTGTGAATCGTGCTGTTATGGCCATGGCTCCAGTCCATCTTCAGACTCTCGCGGTGAGTCTTGCCCGTGGGATGGTCCAGCCCCGGGCGATGATGCCCAACCCAAAGCGGGTCCGCAGGATCAAGATTCAGGACGCGGTGGTTTTCCACATACACCTGCGGCACCCGGTCGTTGGTGGTGGGCAACAGGAATGAATAGTCGAAACCGATTTCGAGCGGGCCGGGCTTCAGATCGCCATTCCAGTCCGGGCGTTTGTTCCCCAATCCGAGGTGCCATTTTCCGATGACAGCAGTCTTATAGCCGCCTTTTTGCAACAGATCGGGCAGGGTCACGACATCCGGTCGAATCAAGGCGGGAGAATTTGGACCAGCGATCCCCGTTCCCGTCACGCGGAAGGCGTGGGTGCCCGTCAAGAACGCATAGCGGGTCGGCGTGCAGGTGGCGGCGGAGCAGTAGCCACTGGTAAAGCGAATGCCTTCGGCGGCGAGTCGGTCGATGTGCGGAGTTTTAATGTTTTCCGGCCGGGCTCCGTAACAGCCCACGTCACCGTAGCCAAGATCATCCGCCATGATGACCACGATATTGGGCCGTTTCGCTGCTGCCTGCTGATTCGACGCGAGTCCAGCATCGGGCGCCGCATTCAGTCCGACGGCGACAGCAAGGACTGCTTGCAGTATGGTGAGATAGCGCATGGGGGAATTTCTCTGGATCGTGAGTCTGCCATTGTGTGCAGGAGTATGTTTATTCAACGTGCCCTACGCCAACTGTAGGACGCCAACTCGTACCCGAGCGGCAGTGAGTGAATCTGTGCACCCGAAACCTGTTTAGTCATCATCTGCCGGTGCCAAACGCGACGTGACCTTCGCGCGCCTCGAGATCAACGGTTACGTCTACGTGTTCAAACTGACGGTGAAACACCCAGCTCTCGGGACTCTTGCGAACAGCCTCGCCGAGCGGCTTGCCCAGTGGACGTTGCAGTTCAGGCTGAGGGCAGAGTGGGCCGGTACACAGGTCCCAGCCCCAGCCATACTGCAGATAGCTGTTCTCCTGGGCTCCGATCAGAAATGCGGCAAGGTAGTAGGCAATGCGCTCGCGGGACAGGGAAGCCAGGTACTCATTTGTCAGTTTCTGCCCGCTCTCGCGTCTTGCAACTGCCGCCTGGTCCTGTTCCACGCCAATCCGCCACACGGAGATCTTACCGGCGTCGGCGATTTGTTTCATCAACGCCCAGTCACTGACAATCCCCTCCTTCGACAGCAAGTGGGGCTGGTAGTGCTCAAACATAAAGGCGTCGCCGGCCTCGAAGAGCTCCGGAATGTGCGCAGCATTGTTCAGCAGAAGCATTTTATCGGGGCCCATCGCTTCCTTGGCCATGCGCATCATCAACGCCTGTGCGTCGGCGACATCGTCTTTGCGCTCTTCACGCAGCCACGAGAATCCATGCATCTGGTCCACAAACAGTCCGTTGCCACCGGAGTCCCTGACAAATTCTGCCACGGCATCCACCCACCAGGCCCGGAACTCAGGGTTGAGCACATCGAAGTAGTGGACATGGTCGCCCTCGCGATAGGCCAGTTCACCAGTCTCGGGGTCTGTGAGCAGGAAGGCCTTGTAGCGCGCGTTCTCTGGCTCGTGGATAGCCCCCTTGTTGTCAAAGACTTTGGCCCGCTGGATGAACGGATAGGCAAAGGCCGAGTTCAGATAAACCAGGCAAGTCATATCTGGCTTCAGGGCCTTGAACTGGGCGATCGCATGCTTGGCGCCAGCATCAGCAGAGCCCAAGTCATGCAGGCCGTGCTTCTTCTCGACACACAGGAAGTCGGTGGTCTCGGCGATTGTTCGGACATCCTCGTCCTTGAACTGAACGTAGTCCGCAAACATCTGGTAGACGGGCGTTGTGGCCCACGAGAATGGGGGACGCATTGCGATGTGTGTGCTCAAAGTGTGGTATCCTTTCGGAGAGCCTAGTTGGTTGCGGATGGGGGCCGGGAAGGGAATCAGTCACCTTCGACGATGGACCAGGCCCCTTTTGGGAAGAAGGTCGAGCCAGTGCCAATAATCTCCGGGGCATCGTAGCGATAGTTGGCCACATTGCCAGCAGCCATCAGGTAGTTCACCTTCAGCACATCCCCATGTTTGGTCAACGTGCCATTTGCTGAGTGGATGAACATTTGAACGTCCGGGTAGGCTAGATCCTGTCCGTAGCCCTGGGTGCCATTGCTATTGTTCCAACGCTCCCACTCGGTGAGCAAGATCGTTCCTGTCGCATCAGCCACATTGGCTCCCTTGCGTTCGAATTTGGTCTGCGAAAAAAGATAGCCGGGGCTTGAGGCCCAGTCGAACGGTGCGCGGAGCCCGATGGCGTCACGAGACTGGTTATGAATGCGCGGCATGGCGTAATCCTGCGCCGCTCTGTAATGGTCGCTACTGGTGCGAAGTGTGCTTGCTGATGGGCATTGGTAGAGATCGGTTGCGAATCCGTTGTTGTACGTGAACCACTGCCACATCAGGGGCGTTTGTCCGCCTTGAATATATGGATATAGGGCCTTGTCCCAACCAAAACCTGCGAATCCTCCAGCCGAGTCGCTTCCAGCATACGGAAAGTGGTCATCATAGTCATCCATGTACATGGCGTTGGCCAGGCCCATCTGCTTCAGGTTATTGGCACAGGCAGCCCTCCGGGCTGTGCCGCGTGCTTTG
>DMTJ01000363.1 GCA_003477185.1 Lentisphaeria bacterium | reverse complement strand
AAACGGGAGAGCACTATGCCGAGTATGGCCACTGCCGCCATCTGACGTCTGATCTCCGCGCCAATGAAGTCGCGACCGAACACCGCCTTGTCCATTTATCGGATGCGCCCCAAGGCGATGATTCCCATACTTCAGGAATGGCCTGTGTTCAGTCTGGCGAAGGTGCTTTCGGTACCGGGTGAAGGCTGATAGCAGCCAAGATCTCGGCCGGGACATTTGTCGTAATCGACTTCGTGCCCATTCTCTGAAAGCGTTGCGCCGTCTTCCCGTTATCGACAGTCCAGACATGATGCTCGATCCCCTTAGCTGCCAAACGGCTGATGAAACCGGCATCCGCTAGGTTCTTGCCGGAACTGAGCCCGTCGGCCTTGATCTCAGATAGCGTTTCAAGAACCGCATCATATGCCGGGCTAACTTCTCCTGCCTTGTCGGTTTTGAACCCCACCAGCCAACTCGTCTCGTAGTGTGGCACTACCGCCTTCAGCGCCTTGAGCACAGTCTGCTGGAAAGAGATCACCAAGATTTGCTCATCGCCCAGCCCAGATTTCTCAAACTCCGCCAGCAGGCCCGGAATGATTTCAGGGCCACACTTGATTTCTATGTAGATTTTCTTTCCTGGCGGTATCATCGAGAGCACCTCGGCCAGCGTCGGAATGCGAGTGCCCGTGAATTTCGGGCCTCGCCAGGCGCCAGCATCCAGCTCGCGCAGTTCGCTTAACGTTGAATCTGCAACGACCAGAGCCTTGTCAGTGGTCCTCTTTGTCGTGGCGTCGTGGATGCAGACAACCTGCCCATCTTTGGTCAGATGAAAATCGCCTTCAATCGCATCCGCGCCCTGTTTCCAGGCGAGCTCAAATGCAGGCAATGTGTTCTCGGGTGCCTGCTTTGATGCCCCGCGATGGGCAACGACCCAAGCCCTCTCTGTCGGATCAATCTTCATCGTATTCCCCCCAAAAGCTGTTCCTGACAATATTACCGTGATTAGCACCAACAAGAGGGTTCTTGCCGAAACCGACAGCCTCATGTGAAAATTAAAACAGCGCATCCGCAGGCGAGAGCCTGCATCCGGGGTGCCCCTTCCTTGCCGAAAGCGATTTGGCCGCCGAGGCTGGCGCCGTTGACATAGGATCTCAGCAGCGCGATTAGGGCCGACATCATATCGCTCGCACGGTAGGCTCATGATTGTGTCTCAGGTAGTTTAGATGGCGGAACCAGGGGAGGGCGTTGTCGACGCAGGTGTGAACGTCAGCCGGACTCACGCACCTCTGCCAGCCAAATCAGAGTAATTACTGCGATAGCATATCGGGAGCAAACTGCCATACAAGGCTGAACCTTGCAAAAGCAGTTGAACCAGGAATGGCGACTCTATGCCAGAACTGGGAGCGCTGGCAGCCACCGGCATCTTCTCTTGTCTCCACCGAATATGGGAGCAGCGGGTAGGGGACGTGCCCGCTGAACACGCGCCCCACGCGAAAGGTGCCACCAGCTTGACTTCGGGCGATTAGGCAGCACCCTACCGCAGCTCACCGCATCAATTCCATCCCCCCTTGGTGGCGACGTCCGAGTTCAACGACAATCATGACTCGACTCCCCCTTGCTTGAGGAAAAAAAACATGTCTGATCTAGCCCTATTGCAGCCGATCGTAATCGGCCCTTACACCCTGAACAACCGCTTGGCGCTGGCACCAATGACCCGCGCCCGTTCAGGTGCCGACCGCATTCCCACTGCCTTAATGGCCGAGTATTACCGGCAGCGGGCATCCGCAGGCTTAGTGATTTCCGAAGCCACCGTGGTGTCGGAGCAGGGGATTGGCTGGAGTGAATCGCCGGGCATCTATACCGATGCGATGACCGAGGGCTGGAAGGCCACGACCCAGGCCGTGCACGATGCCGGCGGACGCATTTTTCTGCAGCTCTGGCACTGCGGGCGGACCTCACATTCAGATTTCCACAACGGCGAACTGCCGGTATCCGCTTCGGCAGTAATACTCAACGGCGACCAGATCCACACGCCGCTGGGCAAAAAGGATTACGAGGTGCCCCGCGCCCTGGAAACCAATGAACTGCCGGGCATTGTCGAAGACTACCGCCGGGCCACCGAACGCGCTCTGGAGGCTGGTTTTGACGGGGTTGAAGTCCATGCGGCTAACGGCTACCTGTTGAACCAGTTTCTGGACGGCCGGAGCAATCAGCGCACGGATAAATACGGGGGCTCGGTCGAAAACCGGTTCCGTCTACTGCGCGAAGTGGTACGTGCGGTCACGTCGGTGATGCCCGCCAACCAAGTGTCGGTCCGCCTCTCTCCCAACGGCGTGTTCAACGACATGGGCTGGCCTGAATGCCGGGAACAGTTTCTCTATGCCGCGCGAGAACTAGATGCCTTCGGCCTGGCGTTTCTGCATCTCATGGACGGGCTGGCATTCGGATTCCACGAGCAGTGCGAGCCCATGACCCTGGCAGATTTTCGCGAGGTGTATACCGGTCCCTTAATGGGAAACTGCGGCTACGACAAAGAGCACACCGAGGCAGCGATCGCTTCCGGCGCCGCGGATATGATTGCGATTGGTCGCCCCTACCTCAGCAATCCCGACCTGGTGGACCGCTGGGCCAACGGCTGGCCGGAAGCTACCCTGCCAGACATGGCCGCCTGGTACACCCCCGCAGGCGCCGAGGGCTATACGGATCATCCGGCCTATCAGCCCGTGGAGTAAGGAGCGTGTCTCGCAGGAGTGGCAGTCCTGCCCTTACGTTTCTTGAGAGCTACTTCATCCTTTTCTAAGGTGGATGCCCATCCCCCATTGGCCCGGGCCACAATGCCTGGCAGTGACAAATCGCAAAGTAGGCGATTCTCCCTCGAACGCCGCCATCACCCGCCGAGCTACGAGGTTAAGTGCATCCGTCACCACGAGCGCGTCGGTTTCTTTCGGCCCGTGATACGCAAGGCTGTTGCTGCTTTTCTGGGTTGCGGCTACCTGCGGGGAGGCTTCGCGCGGGTGCCAATAAAGCTGTACGCTCGTCACCGCGGCCAATGTCAGAGGGCAATATGGCGGTTTCCGTCCCGCACCTACAGTTCGTCTTCACCATACCGAAACGGTGCCGTGCCTACTTTCGCTACGCCCGGGATCTACTCAAGCATCTCCCTGCTCTCGCTTGGGAGACAGTGCGCGACGTCTACCGTGCCGCCCTTGATCGCGACGACGTTGTGCCGGGCATCGTCGGCGCCCCTCAGACGTTTGGCGATCTGATCAACCGGCAGCCGCACGTCCACGCGCTCACCACTGAGGGAGCCTTTGCCAAGTACGGCCCCTCCCTGCCAATGCCCGATGATCTTACCGCCGAGCCGTTTCTTAAGCTCTGGGAGCAAAAATTTGTTGCGCTTTCCCGGGCAGAGGCCCGTGGTGCTGAAAAGGAGTCGAACACATGCGAAAATAGAAACACTCTAGCTTAATTATCGACAGCCGACCGCAGAGGACGGCCTTGCCCACCAGAGGGAGCGAACGCGAACGTCAACGCGTCTACCTATCAGCCTGTGATCAGGCTGCCATTCAAAGGTTGCTCCAGTATATGCTGCGATGCCGGTTCAGCCTGAAGCGCATGATTCAGACCCCGCCGAATGGCAATGTCGCCCATTGAGAAGCGCGCGAGGAGTGTGTCGCCTTCCGACCCGTGATCATACTCAGTTCCGCCGTGGCGTGTCACATAACTTCGAGATTTTTGAGCCGCCGGACTTTATTGCCGAGGCCACGCAACATATTCCAGAGCACGGTGCGCAGACGGCAGGATACTATGGCTGGTATTGGAACAAGGCTCGCGGCAGGCATGCCAAGGCTGCAGAAGCGACAAAGGCACAGCAGTCCGTGGGTATCGAGCCCCCCACCACCGCTGAGAGCGATACTCCCTATCGCAAATTATGCCGTATGCGCTGGTCGGGGGCCCGAAATGTGGCCGTACCATAGCCATCCTATCGGTCATAGAGCAAGAGGACCAGACCGATGGTATTGAGCGATTGCCGCTGCCTACGGTCGCTCCCGTCGCTACGGGCGGGCTCTCGCTGCGCTCGGGGCTCAAACACTGTCAACTTTGGAACGGCTATCCAGCGAGGGCCCCGCCCAAGCCAGCCGCCACTGGTGAATTTGAGCTGAAAGTCGGGTATACGGAATTGCCCCCGACTGTCTCCGCTTTGCTCTAGTTCGACGAGTTTCTCTTGGGATTCTGAAAGTACCCGTGAGGAAGACGCTACCTCGATACTCGATTCGGCGTATCCCGTTCGCTCAACGCTTGTCAGTGGCCAATATCGGTGGACACCCTCCCTTCCGCCTTGCATCGTTTCCGCCCCGTTTCCCTGGACGGCGCCCCCTGTCAGGCCGTCCTTGTAAAAGCGTTAAAAGAAATTTCCCATCAGCTACCGAAATTGAATTTAAAATTTTGCAAATTGGGACAGCCGTGCTACAGCTAACGCTACGCGCATGTGCCGTTAACTAGTTAAGGAACTACGTCCATGGATTCCACCCTCTGTCGCCCGTTGCGAAGCCGCTTTCTCCAATCCCTTGCCTGGATCGCCCTGCTCTCCATGGCGGCGGTGCCGTTGCTTACTGCGGCACCCCGTGCAAACCCGGTCTCCCAGCTTGCGGCGGATGCCAACCGGGCCTTCGGACTTACGCACAGTGCGGTGATGCGGCTTTCCGTCGGGGCCAAGCCCGGCGAAGAATTCAGCGTGACCGTCCCGCTCAATGGCGGTACTGCCGTGGTTGACCTCATCCCCCAGCCGATCCGGTCCGAGCAATTCCAGCTCCTAGCCCAGAATGCAGCCGGCGAATTGACCCCCATCGAACCCGGCCCTATTACCACCTACCGAGGGATAGTGCGCGGCCGGTCGGGCGCCTCGGCGGCGGCCTCTCTCCTCAGCGACGGGATTCACCTGCGTGTGGTGGACGGAGAGCATGAAACTTGGATGGAACCACTGGCTGGACGTGTGCCCGGCGCGGCACGGGGCCACCATGTGGTGTACAACGGCGCCCATGTGGTGCCCGATGGGAGGGGCTGCCTCGCACTGGCCGCGGCTGAAATCGCCGGGGCCGCTGCCGGAGGGCAGAGTGGTGACGGCGAACCGTCCCCCGTTGCCGCCGGCGCCCTGAAAATCGCCGAACTTGCCTGCGATGCGGATGTCGAATACTTTCTCGACTACGGCTCGGTGAGCGAAGCCCAAGCGAGGATTGAAAGCGTGATCAACTCCGTGAACATCCAGTACGAGCGGGATGTCGGAATCAGCCACCTGATCACGACCATCCTGGTCCGGACCTCCGAGTCCGATCCCTACTCTTCCACCGATGCGGAAACCCTGCTGAACCAGTTCCGCAACCACTGGAGTGCCAACCACGGCAATATCAGCCGCGATGTGGCACAACTTTTCACCGGCAAGGAAATTGATTCTAGCACCATCGGTATCGCGTGGCTGAATGCCGTCTGCACGTCCTACGGCTACGGAATGGTGCAGTCGGATTTTAACAACAACTTCAGCTGCGCGACTGACTTGTCTGCGCACGAACTCGGACACAACTGGGGGGCTGGCCATTGCAGCTGCACGTCCTACACCATGAACCCCTCCATCACCTGCGCGAATGCCTTTAACCCGGTGGGCACGATTCCGGACATCATTGCTTTCCGGGACAGCCGGACCTGCCTGGACGACGCCGCGGTTGATCCGCCGGTCGCACCCAGCGGTCTGACCGCAGTCACCGCCTCTTTTGCACAGATCAATCTCGCGTGGGTCGATCAGGCAAATAACGAAGCCGGTTTTGACGTGGAACGTTCAACCGCCCAGTCGCCCTGGACCTTGGCCGCCTCCCTAGGAGCAGGCGCGACCAGCTATTCCGACATCGGCCTTGCCGCCGGCACCCTCTATGAGTACCGCGTCAGTGCCTTCAACAGCGCGGGAAGCTCCGGCTACGCAACGGTCTCGGCGACCACCGAGGATGCACCGGACTTCATTGACCAGTGTGCGGTCGGTGAGTTCTTCGGTTCGGGCAGTATCTCCGGATCGTACCTGGACAGCTGTGCTGATGACGCCATGGTCGAAGCCATAACGGAAGTGGTTTCCAACGGCAAACCCAGCCGCCGCCACAGCACGCTGGAGCACATTTGGGAATTTAACGTTCAGGCCGGGTCAGCCGTTACCGTGCTGGCCCATGCCTATGGAGGATCTGCCTCAGATAATTTTATCTTCGAAGCCTCGACAGATAGCGGAATCACCTACAGCAGTCTGTTCACCGCACCGGTAGCCGATGACGGGCAGCTTCTTTCCGCCCAGCTTCCGCCCACCGCGTCCGGATCGGTACTGATCCGGGTCATTGACAGCGACGGCAGTGCTGGAGAACTCGGGCTCGACACGGTTGAAGTTGATCTGCTGCTCATCCGGACCTACCTGGCCGCAGGAGCTCCCCCGGCGGCACCAAGCGGCCTGATCGCAGACCCGGTCTCGGCCGGCCAAGTGACCCTGACTTGGGCCGATGAGTCCGACAATGAATTCGGCTTTGAGATTGAGCGCAGCGTGAACGGCGGAACGACCTGGGAGTTGCTAGACATAGCTGGTCCGGATTCCTCGAGCTACGACGATTTCGATGTGGCCGCACTCACGACCTACACCTACCGGATTTGGGCCTACAACAGCGCCGGCGATTCTGCCTTTGACGGTCCGGTCTCCGCGACCACACCGGACGGCCCTGCGGGCATCAGCCTAGACAGCGCGGTGGGGTACAAAGTCAAAGGGGTGCACTACGCAGACCTTACTTGGTCGGGCGCCCAGGGCGAAACGGTGCTAATCGTTCGCGACGGCGATGACCCGGCCGAAATCTCCGTACTCAACACCGGCGCCCATACCGACAACATCGGCAATAAGGGGGCGGGCAGTTATACCTACCGGGTGTACGAGCCGGATGCGAGCGGATGCTCCACAGTACTCCCCGTTGCGTTCTGATCCCGAAGCCAGGGTTTTCGCTTCGCCTCATTATCTGGGATCCCGTACCGAGTATCCCTCCGCGACTGCTTCGGCCTGGCATACATGGTGCAGGCCAAACTTTCCTTCAACACAGCCCAGACCAAACCTCAGCGCGCAGGCGCCCGGTTTGTTAAGGGTTTCTCGTGGCGTTTTTTTCAAGTAGAGTCCTGCCCTCTTTGAGTTGCTTCTTGGACGCCTTCTTTTTCGGATTCTTCAACCAGCTTGAGTCGGTCGTCGCCTTGGAGCTTGGACCGTAACTGGCGGATTCCCAGTCACCGGTTTTAACTTTGATCCGCTTAGACGTCATAAGAGGGACCGTGTGATCGCTCAGCCCAACACCGAATGTGGTCCCCGGGAAGCCTGGTACTCGGAGCTGAGCCGGTAGATGGTAGCCTCCGTGAGCTCCACCTGTTAACTCAGTCCCATAGATCGCGGGTTTGGACCAGTCTATTTGGTCAGATGTACGCCTCCGTCTTTGATCCGGGCCCCAGTTGTGACTCCGTAGTGCGGGATCCGACCCAGAAACCAGCGGTTGATGCCCTGGGAAAAATCTTCGTTTTCCAACAGTTCAGTCAGTTCGGTGGTGTTCAGGCTTATGGGGGCAAGCAGGGTGAAAAAGATCCGTTTCATAAGTGCTCTCTCAATATTTTGGGGGTAGGCAGGGTTAAAACACGGGCGGAATCATATCCATTGACACGGGAGGGGGAGGTTTTGCCCTCGCTGGGCATTTTTACCACCCAGCGTTCGTCCAGGCCTCCGCCGGAGGGTCAGAACTATGGCGGGCACAGCAAAGGACAAAGGAGCAAAAGGAAAATGGGAAGATTTTCGGGTCCACAACGAGCGCAGAGATCGCAGAGATTTTTATTGGGGGGCTTGCGCCCTGTGCGAACTTCGGTGTCTAGGTCAGGCGGCTGCAGTGGTTTCTAGGCTGGGGGGATTTTTATCCGCAAGGAGGAGTTGGGGGATACAAGGTTCGGTGTGTGGGAGCGCGCCTGTGGCGCGATAAGTGTGGGACTTGTCCGCTTAATTTTAATCGAGTTTGCCAAAAATAATTGAACTTGCCGGCTGGTTCGCTTTTTTCCTTTGGTGAACCCGGCTATTCATAGCCACTACTTAGGGAAAGTTTGGGGAGTTTATTGCAAGAAGGTACTGCTTTCTCGTAGTCATCGAATGATAACCTCAAATACCTTTCGCGTCTCGGCTATTTTTTACTCTCAAAGTTAACTTCCTCCCTTTTGCCACTGAACGAATGCCCCGCATATCTTCCTTCTATCGAGCCGGACGAGCCGGAAGTCTTGAAGTGCCACTTGGGATAGTCGGTTCTATCACTGAAATATTCAGGATCAAAAAAGAATGCGGCACTTTCTTCTTTCTTGCCCGGTGAATAGCGGACTGTGCCATAGATCTTGATGGTGAGCTTCCCATCCCATTCTCGAATGGTTGTTGCCCGGAATGTCACGACCTTGTTGTCTTTAATGGTGCCACCGAGAGATCATGTGTAAGCGCCCAAATCTTAAGGAGCGGCGCAGTCAGCCACTTTCACCTGCTGAGCTAAGGAGTACTGGCAAAGTATTGAGCATGCAATTGTGAGCGGGATTTTATCATCTTCGTTCCTTTTCGTGGTCGCGAACGGTCAGTTCAACCTGCGGCGATACGTCATGCTGGAGCGCCTGGTTGGGGCTGCGGTATGCGGGGACGGTCGAGGTGAGCTGCGGAGTCCGCAAGGTCACAACTGGCTTAGAGATGATCGGCTTCGAATGGTTCTTGTTTTCAGGGGGATTGAATAGATTGGCTACTGCTGCTGTATTGCTAGTGATGAGGTGCCGAATGGCAATGCGCCTGGGTGCGGTGATTCCCGATGTCGAGGTGAGATATGGTTTGGCGTAACATCAATCCGGGGGCAAGTTAGGGCCGCGCCCGGGGCCGCGAAATTTACGATAACGGGAAATTGACTTTATGTATCGAATCATTACAGCCGCAGTTCTTTTTCTGGCGGCCTTTACCGTCACGGCCGCCGACACCCCCAACGTCATCGTTGTTCTTGCCGATGACCTGGGCATTGGCGACATCTCGCCGACCAATACCGAGTGCAAGATCAAGACGCCGCATCTGCAGAAGATGGCGGACGAGGGAATCACCTTTCTCGATGCTCATTCGTCGAGCTCAGTATGCACGCCAACGCGCTATGGCTTGCTGACCGGCCGCTACAACTGGCGCTCGCGGCTGGCACGCGGTGTCCTGAGCGGACGCAGCGATCACCTGATTCCCGCCGACCGTGCCACTGTCGCGCACATGCTGAAGGGCGCTGGCTATCACACACAGATGATCGGCAAATGGCACCTGGGCTGGGACTGGGCCAAGGTAGGCGGCGAGATCGACTTCACGAAGGATGTGAAGAACGGTCCAAACATCAACGGGTTCGACGGCTACTACGGGCACTGCGGCTCGCTCGACATGCCGCCGTATGTCTGGGTTGACACGGGCAAGGTCACGGCACAGCCAGATCGTGAAGAAGGGGTGTCGAAGAGGGAAGATCCCTATGGCTGGTACCGTAAGGGGCCGATCGGCGCCGATTTCCACATCGAGGAGGTTCTGCCGCATCTTTTTGACAAGTCGATTGCCTATATCAAGGAACGCGC
>DMTJ01000264.1 GCA_003477185.1 Lentisphaeria bacterium | reverse complement strand
GCCCCAAGCTTGGCCGGTACCTGGCAAGAAAAAGCGACAGCCCTACAGGGGCCCCTGCCGTGTGGCGAGACTGGAAGCGCCTAACGAATCTGGCCGAAGGCTGGAGTCTGGCTGTTCAGCCATGAGACTTGTTGCCGATGGGAAGCCTACCGGGCATGCCCGGTAGGGGGCCGGGGAACATACATAACGCGACGCAAGACCGTCAATGCCAATAGTGGGCAGAAAAATTAGCAACGATGATGTCCGGTTTATTTTCTGTCCAAGAACAGACAATGCCGCCGTCTCGCGCGATCTCCAAAAGGGCTTTATTCTCAGTCGAGCTGTTAGGCTTGTGCAGTTTTTGCATAGTTGAAGACTCTTGCAGTCCCTTGAACAGGGTTCAGGGTATCCCCCCGAGACTTTCTTGGGGGATAAACTACACATCTGCGAGAGCCCGGCATCGTGGCCCGCAGGAGGATGAACCATGAGGAACAGTAGCACAGCCGTGGGCTTTAATACGGTCAAAGACAAGGTCAGACCTTTCGTGGAATCGGCCTTGGAAGCGAGTGATGGTTTATTGGGCCCGGAAGCCAACGCCGATGCTCACAAAATGGGCGTTTGGATGAACGTCTGATCTTCCTGCTGCTGTAAGAACGGCCCCCGGTAGCCTCGGTAGCCGCGGGTCTTGCTTTTGGTAGGAGGAAATTAATCAAGGACGGGGTGGCGCGCGCAGGCGGCTGCCCTTGAAGCTAAAACAAGCGCAACCGTAACCGCGGGAATCGCATCAGGGACCATTATGAATAAATCACTCGCATTGTTTCTTTTTGTCGCCATCACAAACGCCGCCGTTGCGGACACCGCTAACTGGATCTGGAAAGAGGGTAAGGCGAAGGCGGAGAAAGTAGAGTTCCGCAAAACCTTCACCCTGACCACGGTTCCGAAGAAGGCCAGGTTGATGACGACCTGCGACAACGCCTTTACCATGACCATCAACGGCAAACAGGCCTGCGCGTCCAAGGACTGGGAGCAGCCAGCCAAACTAAACGTGGCTAAGTTTCTCAAGAAAGGCGAGAACGAGGTCCTGGTCCAAGCGGAGAACGAAGGCTCGCTGGCGGGCCTTCTGTTCGAGTTGCAGCTGGGAAAAGAGAGAATCGTGTCGGACAAGAGCTGGCAGGCGCGGGCGCCGCAAGGCGAGTGGCAGGCAGCCGTTGAGAAGGGGGCATACGGCAGTGGCCCGTGGGGCAAGGTCTGGGGGAAGGCTGGCGCGCCGGCGCCAGTCAGTAAACCGTCGCCAAGCACAATCGCGACCAAAGCACTGCCCGGCTTCAAAGTCGAAAAGCTGTACACGGTCCCCAAAGCGACAGAGGGCTCCTGGGTCGGAATGACCGTCGACGACAAGGGGCGTTTGATTACCACGGATCAACATGGCGCCATCTATCGCGTAAGTGTCACCGACGTGGTTCAGGTGGAGAAACTGAACGTCAAGACCAAGGGCGGGCACGGCGCCTTGTATGCATTCGGTAGCCTGTACATCATGGTGGGCGAGGGCGGCCAGCATGGGCTCCACCGCTTGACGGATACCAACGGCGATGATCAGTACGACAAAGAAGAGTTCTTAGTGCCGATCAACGCAGGCGGCGAACACGGTACGCACAGCGCCGTATTGAGCCCCGACAAGACGTCCATTTATCTGATCGCCGGTAACACCTCGTACATCCCCGAATCGGTCACTCAATCCCGTTTGGCGAACGCGTGGAAGGAAGACCATTTGTTGCCACGCATGGCCGACGGCCGTGGCCACAACCGCGGGCGTCTGGCGCCTGGCGGCTTCATCTTGAAGGTCAGTCCCGACGGCAAGAGCCAAGAGCTGATCTGCCATGGCTTCCGCAATCAGTTTGACGCAGCCTTCAGTATCGACGGAGAGCTGTTCACCTTTGATGCCGACATGGAATACGACATTGGTGCGCCCTGGTATCGCCCTACTCGCGTGAATCATGTGGTCTCCGGTGCCGACTGGGGCTGGCGCAATGGGACCGGAAAATGGCCCGACTACTACGTCGATACGCTGCCAGCCACCATCAACATCGGCCCAGGGAGCCCGAGCGGCGTTAGCAATGGCCTGGGGGCCAAGTTTCCAGCCAAGTACCAGAAGGCGCTCTTCATCAACGACTGGACCTACGGCACCATGTACGCCGTCCATTTGGAACCGGACGGTGCCAGCTACAAGGCCACCACGGAAGAGTTCGTTTCTGGCAAGCCGTTGGCGCTCACCGATGTGGTGATAAATCCCGGCGACGGTCACATGTATTTCATGGTAGGCGGCCGCCGCTCCCAATCCGCACTCTATCGCATCTCCTATGTCGGCAAAGAATCCACCGCGCCCGCGCAAGCCGCGACGCCGACTTCGGAGCTGCAGCTACGCCGCGAATTGGAAGCGCTGCACGAAACCGGCGTGGGCGAAGAAGCCATTGCCAAAGCCTGGCCGCAGCTGTCTCATGCGGACCGCTTTGTTCGCTACGCCGCGCGGGTTGCCATCGAAAAGCAACCGGTCGCCCAATGGCAGAGCCGCGTCGCGACCGAGTCGAACTCCTGGGGCATCATTGAGTCCACCGCGGCGCTGGCCCGCATGGGCAGCAAAGACCAACAGTCCACCGTCCTAGCGGCATTGAACAAGATTGACTACACCAAGGCCGCCAACGATCTGTTGCTCGGCGCCTTGCGTGCCTATCAGCTGGCTTTCACGCGGCTGGGGAAACCCAGCGCGCCTGACGCCGCCGCCGTCCTCGCAAAGCTCGACGGCTTGTTCCCGCACCATGACAACTTCGTCAATCGCGAGCTCAGCCAGCTGTTGTTGTACCTCGATGCGCCCAAGGCCGTTTCCCGTACCGTACAGCTCATCCTGACTGCGCCTGACGACGAGCAAGAGAAGATCCTTGCCGACAGCGTCTTGGCCCGAAATGACCGCTACGCGGCTGCGGCCAAGCGCATGGAGAGCTTTCGCCCGAACGTCCAGCAGTTCGCCCTAGCGTTCTCGCTACGCTCGATCAAGACTGGCTGGACGGACGCCGATCACGCCTCCTATTTCTCCTGGTATCCACGCGCCAAAACCTGGCAGGGCGGAAACAGCTTTGCGATCTTTATCGAGAATGCCCGAAAAGAAGCGCTGGCCAACGTCACCGACGTCGCCAAGCGTGCCGAATACGACACCGCCTCCAGCAAGTCGCTCACCAAGCCGCGTGCCATCAGCCCAGCAAAGGGCCCGGGACGCGCCTGGACCGTTGACGGAGCGGTTACGGCAGTCAAGGACAATCTGGCGGGTCGTAACTTCAAGAGCGGCGAGAACCTGTTCCATGCGACCGCCTGCGCCAGTTGCCATCGTTTTGCTGGCCAAGGTATGGGCATTGGCCCGGATCTCACCGGCTCCGTCAATCGCTATACCCTCCGTGACATGCTGGAGAACATCATCGAGCCGTCCAAGGTCATTTCCGATCAATACGGCAGCACCCACTTCACGATGAACGACGGGTCGGAAATCATTGGTCGTCTCGGCACGGAAGAAGATGGCGTGGCACACGTCATGCGCAACCCCTTCTCGCCAGACTCGAACGTCGACGTCGAACTCGCCAACGTCAAGACGCAGAAGCCCTACCCTGTCTCGTCCATGCCTCCCGGCCTGGTCTATCCGCTCAATCCAGACGAACTCAGCGACCTGATCGCCTACATCTACTCCGCCGGAGATCCCGAACACGCATACTTCACCAAGGCCAGCTATCAGCCCGAAATGGAAGGCGCCAAGGCCTTGTTCAACGGCACAGATTTGTCGGGCTGGAAGGGCGATCCCGCGCTTTGGTCGGTCAAGGACGGCGTCATCTACGGCACAAGCATAGGCAATAAGCTCAAGGCCAACACCTTTCTTGTCTGGGACGGTGAAGTCGGCGACTTCCACCTTTCTTTCGAGGCCAAATGCACCGGCAACAATTCCGGCATGATGTATCGCTCGCAATGGCTGAACGAGGCCGACCATCGACTGCGCGGCTATCAGGCGGATATACATCCCAACCCACCGTACGTCGCGATGCTCTACGCGGAACAGCTCGACAAACGTGGC
>DMTJ01000494.1 GCA_003477185.1 Lentisphaeria bacterium | reverse complement strand
AATCACCAATCCGGTGTGGTCCCCCTTTCAATGTAAATCGCCACCCTGGCTTACGAATTCGATGAACCGTGCCGTGGACTGTCGGAACGATGACTGTCGCGTAGCTATGCGGCTGCAAGACGCTGCGTAACGTCTGCCAGCCGCGGGTGTCTCCGCGCTGGCGTAAGGTGTGCAGGATGTGCGTCAGTACGTAGTAGGCGAGCACAGTGATGAAAATGTGCCCGTCCACGCGATCTTCGATCTGATGGAAGTTCTGGTGCAGGCCTAACCCGAGTTTCGCACTTTAGCCTACACTCAAGAGTGAAAATTGGACAAATCGACGTGAGTCGCCACACAAAACGACCGCGTTCAGCCCGGCTGTTACGTGCCGAACTCCGGATTTGAGGGAATTGACTCAATGGCCTACACCGTCTTCGACGGCGATCATCAAGAGCATGCTCCAATCTGCAGGATCACGGTCGCCCCTTGGACGAAGTGACGGTGAAGCCTATGCCCCGGGCTGGAAGCTGATCAATATGCCATTTGTTAGGAACTCCGCAGACCTAGATGCCCTTGCGGGGCCACGGTTGGAATTGAACCACGGGAGCTACCGCCAAGCTGCGGGCTGGGTGCCAGGGCGTGGCTATTGGCTGAATTGGGAACAGGCACCAAGCGCTGTGACCGTACAACGGGAGGCAACGACCGATTGGGACCACCAGTTCATGGACAAGGGCTGAAACCTGCCCGGGCCCGTGCTTGAGTGCGCATGTCCGGCTCATCCTGCGATCCTGGCGGTCTATCGCTGGGATGCAATGGCGCAGCAGTACGAAGCGCTTGGTGAGGATGACCGCCTACAGCTAGGACACGCGTACTGGATTCACGCCACGCCTGACCTGAGGATCAGCCCCAAATAGGAAGCTTTAGAGTCGCAACCAGGCACCAGCTTGGACAGAGGAACGCAGAAAGGCAGGTGCGACTTACTCGGCGGGCTGGGCAATCTCACCTTTGTTGGCCAGACGGTCGAGAAGAATGACCCCTACGAAACCAGCTACGATGAGAAACACTGCCAACGCGACCGAAGCATTGAAAGAGTCCGGCATCAGCAGGCCTTCGCGAAGAATCTTCTCCTTGCCCCGCACGACTCGGCTCTCAAGAACTTCGCGCCAAGGCCAGACCTTCTGTAGTGATCCGATCAGCACGCCTGTCAGGAAGCACATCGTGAGGCTGTAGTAGTGATTCATGATGTGGTTAAGAACCTTAGAGAAGCCAAGTAGCCCGACCAGCGCACCGCAGCCAAAGACGAACATGATTTGAATGTCGTTGTCGGCAAACGGGGTCTTATGGATTCCTTTGAGGGCGCCGGTGATAAACGCATACTTGCCAAGGATCAAAAGCAGGAAGGAGCCAGAGATTCCTGGAAGGATCATGGCTGTGATTGCGATCACGCCACAGAGGAAAATGAACCAATAGGCTTCTGGTGTCTCAACGGGAATGAGATTCACGACGATGTGTGCGAATACCGCACCGCCAAGAATCGTGGCTAGGTTTTTCGCGTTCCACAGCTTCTCAATGTGCCCGCCGATCACGATGATGGAGCCAGCGATCAGGCCTAGAAACAACGACCAGGTATGAATGGCATGCTCATGAAGAAGGTAGTGCACCAGCTTGGCCATCGAGATAACTGAGGTGCCTACGCCTGCGCCGAGGATGATGAGAAAACGAACATGTACGACTGAGATTGCTCTAGCGATGCGGAAGCCAAGCAGATGCTGCACTGCTTCTTTACCGATGGAACTGATGGCTGCAAGCAGGTTGGCGTAAATGCCGGTGATGAATGCGATCGTGCCGCCGGAGACCCCTGGGATCAGGTCGGCTGCGCCCATGACCATCCCTTTCAGGAATAGGCTGATGCTTTCGCCAGGGGTGCGTGGCCCTGGCGAGTTGAAGACGGCATCCTTGATGGAGAGGTGCTCAGAGTCAGGCATGGCAGGTCTTATCCCGAATACATAAAGAAAAGGGCAACCGCCGCAGCGGTCGCCCGTTTGAGTGCCCGTGTGGAGCAGCTAAAAGTCAGTTAGGGACCAGCGGTGTGCCCTGGGAGGATCATTGTCTGAGGGATCGTCATCAGCGCTGTGGGGAAGGCACAACGAGATACTCGTCGGAGAACTCGTGAAAGTAGTGCAGGTAGTAACCTGTGTAGAACTGTAGCGTGTAGTCGTGATGGAAGTAGTACGTGTAGTCCAAGTTATGGAGGTAGTAAAAATCTTCGTTCGCATACGGATGCGGCAGTGAATAGCCATGGATCGGGTAACTTGCGAGGTATTGCGAATGAATCGCGCTCTGGGAGTTCCATGGATAGCCAACGTAGACCCAATAGGCTTGACCAGCTTCAAACTCCAGAACTTCCTCGTAGTTGATGCCATTCCAGCCCCACTGCGCAGCGATGTACTGGTAGTTGGCAAAGGTCTGTCGAGCATCGGTGCTGGCGAATGGCGGTGGTGTGACCACGCCGGTCAGGTTCCACTCTGGGACCAGTGCGTACTGGTTGAATAGATTCAGGGGGAGGCCGATGATCTCGATATCGAGGGCGTCACCACCATTGAATACCCAGTAGCCCTGGGATGGTTCGAAGGTAGTGACGTCAGAGTAGGCGGTGCCACTCCAACCCCAGATCTCTGCAGCAGGAATTCCGTCTAGGATGGTGTCTGCGCGACGATCAACTGGGTCAACAGGCAACGAAATCAAGTTCCACCCGGGCTCGAGATGAAGGGTGAATTCTTCAAGGCCATAGCGAATCTCGAACATGCGCAGTGTGCCTTGCGCGATTTCGATGGAGTTGGTGTCAGACATATTCCAGATGTTACCGACTAATTCGCCGTTGTCTGGGTCTACCTCGACAATATACAGGCCACTGTCCGGGATCAGACTGGTGTCCCAAGTCAGGGTTGCCGCGGAGAGACTGAGGCGCGCATCGCCGGTAAGTATCCACAGCCCGTACGGGGCCTCTTGGCGAATGTCACGTGCCAGCGCAAAGTCGCTGGGGCCAAGAAAGGTGCGTGCGGTGGCCAGCATTGGCTGCGGGGGAATGGGCGTATAAACGCGGGAGATGCCCATGCCAAAACTGACGAAATTGGTGCTGGAGCCAACTACGGAGATTGGCAGTTCCCAGCCGCTCACCACAATCGTAATGGTCGCGGGAGCAGAAGCCAAACCGCCGGCATCGCGAGCAATGTAGTCGAGGTGCAGAACACCTTCCCAGTCGTCTTCTGCGGTGTAGACGCCGTCTGTGATGGTGCCGTGTGCCGGAACACCTTGGATTTCATAGGTGACTTCGTCCCAGTCGGGATCGAGTGATTCGAACGGGAGCAGGGACGAACCGCCACGCCGTACGTGCAAGGTATTATCGGCCGCACTGGGCTCATGGTTCACATCTGTGACAGTGATCGACACCATCCCGTCATCTACGAACACGCCGTCAGTGACAAGATAGGCGAAGGTCACTTCACCAGAGAAGTCGTTGTGTGGATCGAATACGAGTGAGCCATCATCTCCGACCACAAGTACGCCTGATTCGACCGGCTGAAGGAAGGCGCGGACAAAGCCGGCATGCTCAGCGAACTGCAAGGTCTGGTCAATCACCAAGACGCCACTCGAGAGGTAGTAGTTCGGAACGAAATAGGTGTGGTTGAGGAAATAGTTGATCGGATTCAAGCTGGTGTGAAAGGCGAAATAGGTCGCAGGATCGTAGCTATCGTGCACCAGGTAGGTGGGGAGGATGGGATTGAGGACGGGCGCGTCTGCCTGCAGTCCAAGGTAGCCATTGTAGGGGCGAACGCCTGCGATTGTGTCTGTGTTGTAGTAGTTGAGGCCATGCGAGGCGACGAGGCCAGAGAATGCGGGGAGAACCATGAGTGGGCCGCCGTCGGCATCAACGTCGTTTGCCAGCAGGCCGCCAGCAGGAGCAATCTGCAGAATTTGGTCTTGGTCGATGGTGTAGGCGTCATCCGCAGCTACGGGAGCGTGGAGGTAGTTGGTCTTGACATCGAAGATCGAGGCGCCGTGGCTGTAGACGCGGGCGATGGCTTGAAGCGGGTAGTCATCCATATCGATGACGCTCGTAATGCGGTAGCGCTCTGTGTCATTGACGTAGACCACTGCGTCGCCATGGCCGTCAAGCCCGGACTCGACAGAAACGCGAATGATGTCACGCGGGCTGTAGTCGCCGACGTTGGGGCCAGCGGGAGCATAGGGACCGCCGTCGTAAAGGACGATGACTTTGCCGTGGTCATCGAGGAAGACACCGATCTTTACATCTTTCGGGGTGTGCCCGTGAATGATTTCACTGGCGAACCCCAAGATCTTGAGGGTATCATTGGCCTCGACCCAGCCTTCTACGTAGGCACCACCGCCAGGAACGAAATAGAGTCCATCGGCACCTGCGTCATGGCCCTGGACCCTGCCGCCGGCCTTAGTCAGGCTGCCACCAGAGAGATGGACGTTGGTGGGATTCTCCCAAGAAATAGGACGGCCGCCCGCATCTCCCCAGAGCGTAGGCGAGGTCGCAGTAGCTGCGGTGCAAATGGTGGAACAGATCCCGGATGCAACGGGCACGATACCGGCCGGGGTTGCCTTGGTGTGAAAGCGCCGTAGAGTCGCGCCTGTCGGATCAAGGATGGTAATCGTGAAGACTGATGCGCTTGTCCAACTCCCGGAGTAGTCGGCACCGAGGGAGTCAGCCCGATGAGTGAAGCCGTCCCAGTGAGAAAAGTTGAAGAGAGCGTCGACGAGGTCCTTGTCTGTGCGTCCGCCAGTTGGAGCGGCTGTGGCCTGGGAGAAGACGATGGAAATTTCATCGCCCGCGGAGTAGTCATCGTCGAGGTTGTCTGGATCATCCATGATGAAATCTATTATCTCGGGGACCGGGACGCTGTGCTGGAGATGCTCCAGGCGCGGGTTGGCATTGGTGGTCTCGTCTCCGGCGCCCAGGGTCACGGATGCCTGGAACGGATAGTCCTCCTGAGAGATTGTGCGCTCGGAAACATGGAAGAGAACGCCCTTGTAATAGTAGCCAATCTGCGCATACTCGAACTCGCCTGTTGAGCTGCGCACAGGAGCAATAGCTACCCTGAATACGTCCCCAGTGCGATAGGTGACCACTGGGCCGACTCGCGTGCCGGACTCAACAGCAGATGCCTTCCCCTTAATGTCCAAGATGATTGCGTAGTCCTGGTTCGGCAGCGCCGGATCATTGCCACCATTGGTGAAGCCGAATGCGCGAGTGTGGTCGATGCCATCGGCGATAGCTTCTACCCATGCCGCGCCGCCGTAGTACGTGTGGCGGGAAACGGCTCCCTTGTGAAAGCTGCCGCCGCCTTCGCCGTGCAGCTCATACAGGTTCTCAACGCGAATCGGGCCCGTCGGGTCCCAGTCGGGGGCCATGCCACCAGGAGCCAGCGGAAGATGTGCGAGTGCTGGGAGACAGAGGGCGAGTGTCAGCAATGTCACTAACAGCCTGAGAGCGTAGGTAGGTAACCGCATGGCTAGGATTCCTGTGAAAATATGATGGTCGACAACCAGAGTTCGAGCGTAACAATATCCACAGTCTAGCGGAAATTT
Source organism: Lentisphaeria bacterium (assembly GCA_003477185.1). Classification (GTDB taxonomy): domain Bacteria; phylum Verrucomicrobiota; class Lentisphaeria; order JABSQK01; family UBA12247; genus UBA12247. Next base: position 8,358 of record DMTJ01000494.1, on the reverse strand, counting down.
CAAGGGCACAATCGTTCTGATGCCTGATTATTTGCAGATTCAAATGCCGCAGGTGGAATGGCGATGACATCAGCGGCCGCGTCACGGCGAATCTGATCCAGGATGCCGTTGGTGAAGCGCCAGGACTCTTCGTCGCCGAAAAGGCGAGCGATTTCAACGGCCTCATTGATGCAAACCGCGGGCGGGACATCTGCGTAGAACATCTCGTATAGCGCAAGTCGAATCGTGTTCAGATCCACGGTCAACATGCGGGCGGTATCCCAGTGTGGCGAGGCGCCAGCGATCATCTCGTCGACAAGGTGTTTCTGAACGGTGACACCGGCGACCAGGGCATCCGCGCGACTCTTGATTTTGCGGAGTTCCCGAGCAGAGAGCTCGGGGGGGGCAAGTTCAGGGAGCTCGTGGAGCCACTCGCATTCAAGCACGAGTTGGTCCGCGTCGTCGTTTGGGCCAATATCGAGTTTGTATAGCATCTGCAATGCGCGGATGCGGGCCAGATGCTGAATGGGGACTGGTTTGCCGCGCTTCATGCCAAAACCGGGTCAATGGCCCGCATGACATTAGCCATTTCGACCGCGGTCGAAATGGCGGATGCGCCGCGATTGCCGAGCTTGGAGCCGCTGCGCTCTGTGGCTTGATCTAATGACTCTGTGGCAACCACGCCATGCACGACCGGCACGCCGCTCTCTGCGGACAAAGAGCAGAGGGCGCTAGCCACGCTACTATTGATGTGCCCTGCGTGGCTCGTGCTACCCTGAATCACGGCGGCGAGCGCCACGACGGCGTCGAACTTGCCACTACGCACGAAGCGCCCCGCGACGGCAGGAATTTCGAAGCAGCCCGGCACCCAGGCAACCGTTACATTCTCCGCAATGCCGCCTGAGCGGCAGAAGGAATCCATAGCGCCTTCGAGGAGCCGGTCTACGAAAAAGTGATTAAATCGGCCGCAGACTATGCCTATGCGGAGGCCTTGGGCGGATAGCGTGCCCTCGATGATGGAGCCGGGAGTCTTATTCATGATGTTTCTCTAGATCTAGTACGAAATTATAGTATGTGTCCGAGCCGTTCCCGCTTGGTCTTGAGATAGAAGGCGCTAGGCGGCTTGGCTGGCGCAACGATCGGCAGGCGCTTAACGACTTCAATGCCGTAGTCCGTAATTCCCTGAACTTTCGCGGGATTATTGGTCATGAGATTCACCGCTGAGATCCCCAAAATCTGCAGGACTTGGGCCGCCACGGAATAATCTCGCATGTCGGGCGGGAATCCGAGGCGCTCATTGGCCTCCACGGTATCCAGTCCCTCGTCTTGCAGGCGGTAAGCCTGAATTTTCTGAACCAAGCCGATTCCTCTTCCTTCCTGCCGCAGGTAGACGAGTACGCCAGAACCGTTGCGGATGATCTCTCGCATTGCAATATCCAGTTGGTCGCCACAGTCGCAGCGGGAGGAATGGAGAATATCCCCGGTGAAGCATTCGCTGTGGATTCGCACCAAGGCTGGCTGGTTTTCGTCGATGTCGCCGAACGTAACCGCGATGTGTTCGCGGGAGTCGTATAATGTCGTGAAGCAATGCAGTTGAAAATCCTGATCCGAGTAGCTGGTCGGTAGATTCACAGATCCACTTGGCTGGATGACTCGTTCGCGCTGTTGGCGGTAGCGCACTAGGTCGGAGACGTTGATGTGGGCGAGCCCATGAGTCTCGACAAACTTGGCCAGGTCCGGAGCGCGGGCCATTTCTCCGTTTTCTGCCAGGATCTCGCAGATGGCCGCGGCCGGCTCGCAGCCAGCCAAGGTCACAAGATCGAGCGCTGCTTCTGTATGCCCTGGTCGTTCGAGGACACCTCCTTCTTTTGCCAGCAGCGGGAAAATATGGCCCGGAATATCAAAGTCGCCTCTGCTTGCCTGCGCTTCGGCCAACTTGACCAAGGTCTGTGAGCGGTCCGCGGCTGAAATCCCGGTCGTGACACCTTCCCTGGCATCGACACTGACGGTAAATGCGGTCCCAAACCGGTCCACGGTTGTGGACATGGGCCAGAGGCCCAACTGCTCCACGCGTCCACGGGACAGCGGTGCGCAGATCAGGCCGCGCCCATGCACGGCCATAAAATTCACGACTTCTGGAGTTGCGAACTCCGCAGCGACAATAAGGTCTCCCTCGTTCTCGCGCCTTGCATCATCACTGACGACGATAATTTCGCCTTTAGCGATCGCCTCGATTGCCTGTTGTACTGTGCTCATGCTTATTCCGTCAACTCGTTGCATTCGTGGCACAGCAACACGGGCCGCATGCCTGTGTGCATGCGCCTGTCAGCGTGCTTTCTCTTATCCAGACTGTACTGTCGGCGATGGAATTTCACCATCTCCTGCCCCGTAGGGCTCGCGGGCTGTAACCGCCGGTCCGGAATTCCTGTCTCACGTAGCGTGAGCTAGGTCACCGTGCCCCGAAAGCGTTATCTCAAGCACGAAATGTACGCCCTCACGGACCGAATGCTATCAGGCTGTGGGCAAAACTCGGGGACCGATTCCCCGACTAGATGGATTCGGCGATCCCTCGTATGTTGGAGGATGCTAGAAGAGAACGTCCCACCCTCCGGCGATGAACAAGCACCCCAGCACTGGGTCTGTGCGTTGGTTCTGCTGTTTCTAGTCATTCTTGCCTACCGGCCGGCGCTGAGCTGCGATTTCATCTGGGATGACGATCAGTACGTGTATGAGAATCCGGTGCTGACCAGCGACACAGGACTGCGTGACATCTGGCTGGATCCGCTAGCCACCCCGCAATACTACCCAATGGTTCATACCAGCTACTGGCTGGAACACAAACTTTGGGGCATGCGGCCGCTCGGATATCACAGTACAAACCTGCTGCTGCACGGCGCCGCTGCCATATTACTCTACCTACTGCTACTCCAGTTGAAGGTCCCGGGCGCGTGGTGGGCTGCGGCGTTATTTGCGATTCACCCAGTGAATGTCGAGTCCGTGGCGTGGATTACCGAGCGGAAGAATGTGTTGGCCGGTCTATTCGCCTTTGCTGCGTTGAATTTCGGTTGGTGGGCGACGGAAAGCCAGTCGAGGTGGCAATCCAGTTTCTGGAAATGGCTGTGCGCACTGCTCTTCTTTGTCCTTGCGCTGCTGTCCAAGACTGTCGCTTGTTCCATGCCCGCGGTACTGCTGCTACTGCTATGGTGGCGGCGGCGATTGCGCCCGGGAACTGTGGCTCCTCTGATCCCGTTTTTCGCGTCCGGCCTGTTATTCGCGCTCCTGACCGTGCGGTTGGAACGGCATTTCGTGGGGGCGGACGGGCCCGAGTGGGAGCTATCTTTGATCGATCGCTGCTTGATCGCCGGCCGCGCTTTGTGGTTCTACATCAGCAAGATTGCATGGCCTGAGCCACTCATGTTCATTTATCCGCGCTGGGAAATAAATAGCGCAGTGTGGTGGCAGTACCTGTTTCCGCTCGCGGCGCTGTTCGTTCTAATCGTGGGCGCCGCGCAGGCCTTGCGTGGCAAGCGTGGCCTGTTTGCCTGTAGTGCGATGTTCGCAGGAGTGCTGGTTCCGGCGCTGGGATTCTTTAATGTTTACCCGATGCTGTTCTCCTTCGTGGCCGATCACTTTCAGTATCTCGCCACGCCCGTTGCCTGTGCTGGACTCTGCGCCGTAGTCTTTGGCAACGCCTCGCACGGGCGGCTACGACGCGGGGGCATGACTGCCGTGTTGGCCGTTTTTCTGGTCTTGAGCATATTGCAGTGTCGCATCTATCAGGATGAGGAGACCCTATGGCGAGCCACTGCTGCAGACAACCCAACTGCCTGGATCGCCCACAATAATCTCGGTCTCATCCAGCTGAATCGAGGCGAGACCACAGAAGCCATTGCCGCCTTTCACACAGCCCTGCGCTATCGTCCACATCACAGCACTGCCTGGGGGAATCTTGGGCTGGCCTATTCCCAGCTTGGACAGAAATCATCGGCGGCCAGTGCGTTTCGCAAATCGGTCGAGCTTGAGCCGGAGGATGCAGACGCGCTGAACCTGGCAGCAAACTTTTTTGCCGGTGAACGCCGCTATGACGAAGCGCTCCCGCTCTACCTGGCGGCCCTGGCCAGGAAGGACGATCCCGGAATCGGGACCAACTGTGCAGCCATGCTGATCGAAGCCGGCCGTTGGCAAGATGCTGCGCCAAGGTTGCAGACTATTGTCCAAAGCTACCCTGACTTTCCCGCTGCACGCTATCACCTGGCCTACGTCAGCGAAAAGCTGGAGCACCATGATCAAGCCCTAGTGCAGCTTCGCGCCCTAGCGAGCCTGGACCCGCGTCCGGAGAACCTAATCTGGCTGATGCGGAGCTTGATACGCGGCGAGCACTATCAGGAAGCAAGTCCGCTTGCCGAAGCTTTGCTAAATCGAGAACCGAGTCCGCAGGTCTTGGCGCTTGCAGCCCGCGTCGCGGCCGAAAATGGTGCTGCAGACATCGCAATTCAGCGCTGGGAACGGGCGCTGTCTGTGACGTCTCCCGCTGCCAGTACCTTGCAAGACTATGCGTGGTTTTTGGCGACCCGCCAAAGCAGCACGCTCGACCAGCGCAGCCGCGCACTGGCGAGTGCTCAATTGGCTCTGAAGCTTGCCAAACCAACCACACCGGCGCTTTTGGATTGCGTCGCCGCAGCTCACGCATCAGTGGCGGACTTCGCAGGTGCCGAGCTTTTTGCTGCGCGAGCAGTTGCTGCCCTGTCGCCAGTGGATGCCCGCCGTGAGTCGTTTCAGAGTAGGCTAGACTTGTATCGCGCGGGCCAGTCCTTCTATCGATAACGGAATTTTGCGATAGACCAGTGCGGTGGAGCGCCGAACGTCCGCACATTATTCCGACCAACCTGTGACGCGCCACACTAAAACAACCTTAAAGAGCGGAGAGCAGCAGCGAATACCACCATTGCCATGATTAGCACGGGGTGAAGCGCAGCAAGCCACAGAACAGATTGCGCCCAATTATGGTGCCGGTTCGATCTGAGAGCATGGCAGAGCAAGAAGAGCTTACGGGTATGCCCGCCTGCTGTCACTCCCGCTTCCTCCGCCCGGATCAAGGCATCTGGCGCGTTCAGTAGTCGCGCGGCCTGCTCGTAAAAATCGGAGGGCGCTTGCATCCTGTTGAGCCAAGTATTGACGGTCGCGATGGACGAAACCCTATCTGGCGTGAGTGGAAGTGCGAAGCGACCAACCAGGCTGATGCCTGCAGCGGTAGTCGATGCGAATGGATGACTCAGAATCAACTAGCGCAACGAGACCACCATCTCAGTGAGCGCGGGCATTGGCTCGCCAGCGAACACTCGCGCAAGCGCGCGGCTCGATTCTGCCACCCACAGTACCGCGACGGTCCAAGTGAGCAGTGTGCTACCCCACAAAAATAGCAGCGCATTGCGCAAGCGTACTTGCGCGGCGTTGCGAACTTCACAAACCGCGTCAATGGCACAGGCACCGCGCAGTGGTTTCCCGCCTGATACGCCAGCCGCGCGAACAAGACGACACGCTTTCGAGCAATCTAGCGTGCGTTGCATCCTATTTCTGTCTCCACAATGGCTGGTGCGCTGTGCTGGCAAGTCATCATGTCGCTCCAAGGCAACGATCAAGTCGGGCAAGGCACCCGGGAAATGGATTCGGGGGCCAATCAGCAAAGTCATCTGCGGATGGGTATTTTAAAGTTCATAGAGGCAGTTTGAACTAGGTGCGAGCCTACCTATCTACGGGCTGTTCATCAGGCCAACGTGGTGAGACTTGCGGCTCAGGCGTAAGTTTAGAGGCAAGTTTCTAGCGCCATGTCCAACTCCTAAGCCACACCCCAAGAACAAAAAGGCCCGCCCTCAAGATGAACAAGGAACAGCATCAGGACATACGCATTGGCACCCTAGTCAACGGCGGTGCGAACTCCGCAAACTACATCGAACAGATCTTGCCCCACGGCTTTGAATCCTTCAGCATTACCTTTTGGCAGACCCTTGGCGACACCGACCTGTCGCAGCTCGCTGCCGAGGTGATGCCGGTCGTCACTGGCGGCAACGCCGTGGTCTCCAGCCTTGGCGTCTTTGGCAACCCGCTCGAAAATGACGAGCTGGCACAGAAAACCCGCGAGGGCTGGGAACTAGCGATCGACCACGCCCACGACTTCGGCTGCGACATCGTTGCTGGTTTTGCCGGACGCCTGCGCGGCAAGCCGATTCACGAAAGCATGGATCGCTTTCGCGAGGTCTTTCAACCACTTACCGAGCGCGCGGGCGAAAAGGACGTCCGCATTGCCTTCGAAAACTGCGATATGGGCGGCACTTGGGAAAGCGGAGACTGGAACATCGCTCACAACCCCACAGCCTGGGAGATGATGTTCGATGCTGTCCCCTTGCCCAACATCGGCCTCGAGTGGGAACCCTGTCACCAAATGGTCAGCCTCATGGACCCAATGCCACAGTTGGACGACTGGATGTCACGCATTTTTCATGTGCATGGCAAGGACGCCACCGTCCATTGGGACCGAGTCCGCAAGTATGGCATCCACAGTTCCATGCATCAGGATATCGCGCTGGGCAACAAGAGCTCAGTCATTCAGCCCTTCGCCTACCATCGCACACCCGGCTTTGGCGACAGCGACTGGACCGCGATCATCACCAAACTGCGACAAGGCAGCTTTGTTGGCTGCATTGATATCGAAGGTTGGCACGACCCTGTCTACCGCGACGAGCTGGAAATGACCGGCCAGGTCCATGCCCTCAATTACTTAAAGAACTGCCGAGGCGGCACCTTCGTCGCCAACCCGACCTAACCTGTCCGACGCAGGGGCTACAGTTCTCCCCAGATGCCCCCCGGGCGCCTGGGGATACGGACTCGCTTCAGGGTGCTTCGGTGCCGAGAGCAGCGCTGGGCTTATCCGCGGGCTGCTAAAAGATCTGGAGAAAGATGAACGACAACTGCCTACATTCGATTCCGGGATTTAGTGATCCCTTCAGCTCTATCACGCACTTGCTAGGCGCTGGCGTGTATCTGCTGCTGTCTGTGCGCATGTTATGTCGCCGGCAGGGCCAAGTCTGGGCTTTTGCGATCTTCGCCTTTTCTTGTGTCTTTATGCTATCGATGAGTGGGGTGTATCACTTGCTCGGGAGCGGCACAGGCCGGGCAGTCCTCCAGCGCCTCGACCATGCTGCCATCTTCGTACTAATCGCGGGGACGATGACGCCGATCCATGCGGTGCTGTTCGATGGGTTTATGCGCTGGGGTTGGCTGCTGCTGGTGTGGTCAGTTGTGGTCACCACAATCACGCTCAAGACCATCTTCTTCACTGCCGTGCCGGAATGGCTAGGGCTCACCTTTTTTCTGGGACTGGGCTGGTTGGGAGCCATCACCGCAGGGCTCCTTTGGTATCGCCTGGGCATTACCTACGCCAAGCCCATTCTCTACGGTGGCGTGGCCTACTCGATCGGCGCCATGCTAGAGTTTCTCGGCCAGCCCGTCCTTATTCCGGGGGGCATCGGCCCTCACGAGCTATTTCACATTACTGTGCTCGTTGGCATCACCTGTCATTGGCGATTCGTGGCCAGCCTCGCTACCGATCAGCACTTGACAGTGCCGAATAACGCACTCAGTGTTTGAGCTCAACACCAGAGCGTTATTATGCGTAGTTCAGACTACTTTGCCCCCATGGTGCGGCACGTACGTGACGCAATTTTCCCGATCGATGAGCAGGAAAATCTATCCAGGTAGACCCTGAGGTGACTATTCTCAGGCTTTAGTCACCTCGTCAGCCGGCCAAAGAGTCAATCGGCCCCATAGCGCAGGGCTGACGAAGCGCATCGATTGGTGTAGTGATTCGCCAAAAAAAAAACGGCATAACTTCATGCTTCGAGGGCGGCAGGAGTGCAAAACTTGGGCAAATGCTTCTAGGCGGGAAGGACGAACCACGAAGCAGCATCCACGACATTAAGCAGCCCGATAAGTAAGGTGGATGAGGAGGCTGGCGAAACCGCAATTTTTCGCCTGCTTGCTGAAGAGTGAAAACGCGGGTTCCGGCAGATTCAGGGATCCACGGACTGCACCGACGGCACAGGCAAGGATTCTCCTCCCCATGCCTGCCGGCGCAGGGTTCGCGGGCAGACAGCATATCGCGCCTTAATCAATCGCGAGAAATGGGTAGCGCTCTGAAAGCCACAGCGGTAGCCTGCCTCTCCAATACTCAGCCCCGTCTGGCGCAGTAACCTCGCCCCCTCCCGCGTGCGCTGCTGCCATAGATACCGCATCGGCCGCGTCCCGAGGTGCTGCCGAAACAGCCGGTTGAGATGTTGGGGCGTCACGCCCGCCGCCTTGGCAAGCACGGTCAGATCCAAGGAA
>DMTJ01000091.1 GCA_003477185.1 Lentisphaeria bacterium | reverse complement strand
CACCGCCTCCCCAGGATGTGGCGCGCATCCCGTGACAATCTCGAACAGCACAGCACCCAATAGATATACGTCACTGGAGTAGCCGATGAGGCCGGTCTCCCCCCGCGCCATCTCGGGCGCCATGTAGCCGGGCGTACCGCCTACAGCAGGCAGGCTTTCGATGTGGGGCGCATGATTCTCGTTCGTGATGGACACGGCGAGGCCCCAATCCATGAGAACCACTTCACCGTAATCGCCCAACATCACATTCTCAGGCTTAATATCACGGTGGATCACACCACAGGAGTGAGCGTACGCCACGGCATCCGCCACTCGCATCCAGATCTCGAGATTTGCAGCTCGCGCGGCCCCCGAAATGGTCCGGCTCCACGGCTGGCCCTTCACCTGCTTCATCGCATAGAATGGGATTCCATCCTTGGTGGCCCCAAGTTCATAGACAGGAACGATATTTGGGTGCTCAAGTTCCCCAGTTACCTGAGCCTCTGCGAGAAACTTGGCGCGGGCCGAATGGCTTCCCTGCTTATCGGTACGCAGGAGCTTTACCGCAACATCGCGGTCCAGTGAAACCTGTCTGGCCGCGTAAACCAGGCCCATGCCGCCCTTTCCCAACTGCTCGAGCAGGCTGAAATCGCAGTCTTCCGAAACATCCGGACCACGCTCAAGCCCACGGATGTTGTCAATGGCGCCCTGCAGTCTTCCGGGCAAGACACTGCCCATGGTCGAGCTGGGATGGAGAGCGCGAGGCCAATTCTCGGATTCAGCCTCCGGCATCTCCCAGGTATCCGGACCCTTGCCAAGCTCCGCTCGGCAATGGCTGCACACGCCCAAGCGAACAGCTTGTAAGCCCAATGCTTCGCCACAGAAGGGACAGCATGCGAAGTCCTCGTGCAGGGCGCTCATGATCGCCAGTCCAACGGGATTGTCAGAACCTTCGAACCATGTTTACGGGGACGTCTACGATCTGCTTGAGCGTATCGAAGGGGGCCTTCACTGCAGCATTTACGTCCCGCATCCCGGACTGTGTTCCACGCTTTGTAAAGGGGCCAAAGACAACTTTGACCAGACCTGCTGGCAGTCGCAGAAGCGGCATCGCAGCTTCGGGGATGTCTGCGACGTCGCGCCCGAGACCTCTAGCCTGTTGATTGGCCTCCTGCGCAGCTGCGGGCGCAAACGCCCACCAAGTATCCGGCCCAACGGCGAGGGCGCTCCACGAGACGGTCAATGCCACGACAGCGATACGAAATGGATGGTGAATTCCCATGTTATCTCCTTGCGCCGAACTGAGTGTAATCCGCGGCTCAGCACGACGATGGTTGCAGTCCTTATGGGACGTTAAACGTCACAGCTGTGTTCCCGCTCGACTGAGTGCCTTCGACGTCGAACAGCAGAGTGTTGTCAACATCAATGTTCAGAGCGCCAGACGGCCAGGTCCCGATCGGGGTCAGGGTGAAACGTCGGGCATCACGGTCAAGTTCCACCGTATAGTCCACGCCTTCCGTCAGCGCACCACCGTTGACACTGATCGCTGCGCCGATGGTGGCCCCATCGTACAGATCGGTATCCGCGTTGCTGAACCGGAGGCTCTCGTTGTAGATGACCGATACCGGTTCAACATCGCCAATCAGCGCGCCGTTGCCCGGGAAGGTATCCCCGTATGCGGCCTCGAGCGCGTCGTTCACTTCGCCGTAGTCTGCACCACCATGGCTGACAAACCCGTCAATCTTACTGTTGATCGCGGTGATCGTCGGCGTATCCAGCCCATGATTGGCCGGCACTGTGTAGCTGCTGCTGAGGCCGTAGCTCAGCGCCCGTAGACGGCGGACGTAGTAGGGACCATCCCGGCCAGCATTCACAGACCCATCCGAGTCGAAGTCGACCACAGAGATACCGGCGGGCACCTCAGCGACCATGCTCTTAACCAACGCGATAATCTCGTAGTCACGGGTACGATGCGGCAAGTCGTTGTCATCGACGTCGAGGCCGGTGTGATCAAACGGATTGCGCTGGCTCTCAGGCAGGATCGGCACCAAGCCGTCCAATTGCCCCCAGAGCAAGGCCCGATAGAAGGCAACCGCGTCAGAGAGAGGCTGAACAACACCGCTCTCGTCAAAGTCACCGCGGTTCTGCTGGGTGTCTACGTCGATCGGATCATTGATTCGCTCTGGAATTGGCAGCGGGGTCCCGTCGAAGGCGAAGGCCGTCAGATCTCCCAGCACGAAAGTGATGGAGTCCGTCTTGACCACCGCACCCACACGAATGCGGAAGCCGAGCTCAAGCACACTGCCAAGGCGAGTATCGGTTATCGTGATCTCGCCCTGCTCTGGTGGGCTCTGTGGGGTGCTGGAGATGGCCGCCTGCGGACTGCCATCTACAGCGAGCCATAGCTTGGTCATTCCAGTGATTGGATTCACCTGCTCAACCGCGAAATAGTCACTGCCACTCACAACCCGCGGATCAGTGATCGGAGTCGGGCCAGCGATTCCAGAAGTCCCAGTACCATGCACCAGTGGATCAATCTGGTTGTTGTAGCGCAGGTCCTCGGTCGGGTAACTCAGTGAGAAGACGAGTGTCTGCAACGGGACACTGCTGACATCGATCCGCACTGGAACCCAGTGGTTCTCACGGTAGACGTCAGTGACGCGCACGTCGATAAAGGTGTCATCATCCTCGATCTGGGCACTGCCACGGGTGGTGGAACCGATCCCAATGCAGTCTTCTGCGGCCGTCAAGGTCGCAGTCACGGTCTCGGTACTTTCGACCTCGGCATCGTCGGTGACGTCGATTGCGATCGCTGCACTAACGGACCCATCGCTGATGGTTACGACACCGTTCAACGTGGCGTAATCCGAGCCATTGCTCGCGTTTCCGCTCACGCTGTAGCTCACCACAATGTCGAAGTCCGCGGTCTGGCCATTGTCCAGCAAGACGGTGAACTCAGCATCGTCTGCCGGGGTCTGCCCCTCCTTGCCGAACGAGTCGGTGACGGCAAGCGACACAGACTGTGCGATGTCCGCAATGGTTACCACTGCGGAGGTGGCTGCGGAGTTCGCAGCACCGCAACTACTGCCGCTAACAGTGAGGGTAACGGTTTCATCGCACTCGGCCATGGAGTCATTGGATACATCCACATCCACGTGCACGAACCCAGTGCCAGCGAAGATGGTTGCGAAGTCCGCAATCGGCGCGTAGTCGGTGCCGTTGGTGGCAGTGCCGCCAATTGTGTAGGTGACTATGATGTCACGCTGTGCGCTTTGCGAGGCATCCAGACGGATTGTGAATTGTCCGTCGTTTGTTCCGGCTGGTTCCGCGGCCGCGCTATCATTGGCAGTCAGCGAGAATGTCCGCGTGGGCTCGGAAATGGTAACCGTCCCGGAGGAGTTTGCCCCACTGACTGTTCCACAACTGCTGTTCGTCAAAGTGAGCACCACGGTCTCGTCACACTCGGCCAAGTTATCGTTCCGCACCAAGATATCGATCGTAGAGTTATTACTTCCTGCCAGAATCGTACCGGTGGTTCCAATGTTGTCGTAATCCTGACCGTTGCTCGCCGTGCCTCCCACAGTGAAGGTCACCGTGATGTCGCGCTCGGCAATCTGCCCACCACTAAGTGTAAGGGAGAATTGCCCGTCATCAGTACTGTCCGGCTCGGCAGCTGTCGGATCGGTGACGGCGAATGTGACGGTGATCGCTGGCTCGCTGATCGTCACGGTCGCGCTATTTGTGGCGCCACTGTTGTTCCCGCAACTGGAACCCACCAGTGTAAGGACACGGTCTCATCGCATTCCGCAAAGTTGTCATCTAAAACATCAATCGGGATGGCGGCGCTGTTGGTGCCCGCGCTGATCGTAGTGAAGGTATCAATGACCGCGTAGTCCGAGCCGTTGCTGGCGCTGCCCCCAATGGTGTAGGTCACAGAGATGTCACGCTCCGCGAGTTGGCCACCATCGAGGCGGATGACAAACCCACCGTCATCGGTTCCGGCTGGTTCTGCGGCTGCAGGATCACTGGCAAGGACGCTGATCACCGGATCTATCTCGGTGATTATTACGGTCGCGGCTGTGTTTCCATTAAAAGTACCACAGCTCGCGGCCGACAGTGCGAGGGTCACGGTCTCGTCACATTCCGCAAGTGTGTCGTCGTTGACATCAATGAGGAGCGTCTGGTTATTGGTGCCAGCTGAAATCGTGACGAACGCATCGATGGCCGCATAGTCGGAGCCATTGGTAGCGCTGCCACCAATTGTGTACGATACAGTGATGTCGCGCTCGGCAGTTCTCCCACTCGGCAACTGGATCGTGAACAGGCCGTCATTGACGCCGGTTATCGGCTCGTTCGCCGTTGAGTCGGTTGCCAGAATCATAATGTTGTGGTCCTGCTCCGCGATCGTGACAGTGGCGCTGGGTGAAGCCCCAGAGATTGCGCCGCAGCTTGCACCGTTCAAGGTCACCAGCACGGTTTCGTCGCACTCAACTTGGACATCGCTTAGGACATCAACGTCAATCACGGCAAAGTAGCACCCGGCTCGGATTGTCACCTCGCCGGTAAGGGCAGTGTAGTCGGCCCCATTCGTGGCTGTGCCAGCAATGGTATAACTGACCGTGAGGTCCCGTTGGGCGAACTGATCGCCAGCAAGAGATACCGAAAATTGGCCATCGTCGGAATCATGCGGCTCGGACGCGCCTGGATCGTTGGCGGTAATCAAGAGCTGTGGATCTGGCTCCGAAATAGTCACGGTGTCCCGTGTATTTCCGACAACACCGCAGCTGACCGAAAGCAGTGTGAGGGCGACGTGCTCGTCGCACTCGGCCATCCTGTCGTCCAAGACCACGATCGGAATCGCGACGCTGGTAGTGCCAGCGCTGATCACCGCAGTTGTCGTGATTTCTACGTAGTCTACACCGTTGGTCGCGGAGCCCGCCTCGGCCCATGGCGGAAGAGGAATATTTGATTTTACCGCTGCGTGACGATCCCGACCAAAGGTCTCGCTGAGAAAGACCCACTTGGCGGTTTCTTCTTGCCTTACCTTGTTGGCTGAATCCCCAATGTTCTCGACAATCGGTGATGGTGCGCTCAGGTCTGTCCGGAACGGGATGTGAATGCCGTTGCCTTGCTCGCCCTCGTCGTCCGCACCCCAGGTGTAGAGCACATGACAGGAGTCAATCGCGGCGCTCCCGTCACGACTACAGCCAGCCTTGATCCAGTCGGACTTCGTTCCGATCTGTGTGGGGGAATCGTAGTCTACAGTCGGGAAAACATGGTCAAACTGGCCCGCCTGAAGTCGCTCATTTTCGCCCCAGCCCCACAGGGTCCCGTCGCTCTTGACGCCAATCGTGTGGCTAAAGCCCACACAAAAATCCAGCCAGGTAT
>DMTJ01000447.1 GCA_003477185.1 Lentisphaeria bacterium | reverse complement strand
AAGTGCCCGCCACGGAACCGGCGGCATCTGAGTGGCAGCCCACAGCCAGCGATCCAATTGCGAACTCCGCAACTGTAACACTCAACCTGATCGGAATTCTAGATCCCCCTCTAGTTTATGGCTTCAGCGCTGGCCAAATTGCAATCGGCGGGCGAGCTTTCACCAGGAGTGCCACGGTGCCGGTGAATATCCAGGCGGATGATCCAGATTCACAGGTGCTGGCCTGGCTCTTGAGCAACGACGGCGCTTCGCCAGCTCTGGATGACCCGCGCTGGGGTTCAACGATGCCTACCGACTTGACCGCTCCCGCTGAGGGCCTGTCGGAGTGGCACCTGTGGTATCAACTGAGTGGAGGCAGCATACGGCGCAGTGCCGGCATGGCCTCCGTGCACTGGAACTCCACGCAATCATTCGGCACGATCCGAGTGAGCGGCGTGCCGCTATTGTTCGGGACGCGCGACGATGCAGATGACGGCGGCGATGCCTACGATATCACCAGCGAAGACCTCAGCTACCTGGTTGCGAACTCCGCAAACCGCGCGGAGCGATTCCTAGCCGCAGATTTTCGCAGAACCAGCACCCAGTGGCGAATTGAAACTTCGCGACGCTTGCACGACCTGACCTGGGATCTCTCAAACCTAGTGGCAACAGGTGAAATTCATCTGCAACCGCTGCTGTACGAGAGGGCAAACGGGCCGGTGATAGATCTACGAGTGGAGAGTGCAGCCAAGGCAGAGGCGGATGCCTTTGAATTGGTCATCGGCCATCCGCTGAACCAGCAATTGAACTTGAATAAGGGCTGGAATTTGGTGGGCTGCGCGGTGATGAACGCGCAGTCACAGAACGGCTTGGCGTTCCGCTGGCGGAGCGGGGAGTTCGTCCGCGAGCAGTATTGGCCCGCGGAACAAGGCATCTGGCTGTACTGCGATGCGCCTCGTAGCGAAACGTTGACCGGCCTTGTTGCCGACGGGCGAGTCGGCCTAACTCAGGGGTGGAACCTGATCTCGCCAGCGGCTAGCCGCCCGGCCATAGAGGGAACGTGGCGCTGGGACGGCAATCGCCTGGTCCCGGTCGCTGCCGGCACCGCGATCACCCCAGGCGTAGGCTACTGGATTTTTTCCAATTCCCCGGGCGAACTCTAGGGCAAGACGCGCTCGATCCTCGCGCCCAGTCCACTCAGCTTCTGCTCGATTCGTTCGTAGCCGCGATCGATCACCCAAGCGTTGTGAATCTCGCTCTCGCCTTGGGCACAGAGTGCCGCGATGACCAGCGCCAGCCCAGCGCGAATATCCGGACTCGTCATGCGCTGCGCGCGCAGTGCGGTGGGCCCGGAGATGACGACACGGTGCGGATCGCAGACGATGGCGCTCCCGCCCATCTGAATCAGCCGGTCCACGAAATACATCCGGCTTTCGAACATCTTCTCAAAGAACAGTACGGTCCCGTTTGCCTGCGTGGCCATCACTAACAGGACGCTCATCAGGTCTGAAGGGAACTGCGGCCAGGGGCCGTCGTCGACGCGTGGCACCATTCCACCGACATCTTTCTGAATGCGCAGCTCGCACGCAGGGAGATGGATGGAATCGTGGCGCAAGTCAAGATCTACCCCAAATTTTTCGAACACGCGCCGAGTCATCCAGAAGTGCGGTTTGGAGGTGCCGTGCACGGTAATGGAGCCGCCCGTAGCGGCTGCGGCAGCCAGAAAGCTTCCGGCCTCGACGTGGTCTGCATCTACGGCGATAGTGGTGCCATGCAGGGAGTCGACGCCTTCAATCACAAGGGTGTTGGTGCCAATGCCGGAAATCTGCGCCCCCATACTTTCTAGCATACGGGCGAGATTCTGCACATGCGGCTCGGCGGCAGCGTTGCGAATGACGGTCTCGCCTTTCGCGAGGGTGGCGGCCATCAGAATGTGCTCGGTGGCTGTGACACTGGCTTCATCGAAAAACAGGTCAGCCCCGGTGAGTCCCCGCGCGGAGAACCGCATGGCGTCAGGGTCGACGGTGGCTCCCAGCTTTTGCAGCCCGTAGAAGTGGCTGTCGAGACGGCGCCGCCCGATTACGTCACCGCCGGGCGGATGAAGTACAGCGCGGCCCAGTCTGGCGACCAACGGACCAGCGACAAGAAAACTGGTGCGAAGTTCCCCACAAAGTCTTGGGGTGATTTCATGGGTGTGAAGGTTCTTCGCGCAGATGGTGACGTTTTCTCCACGATCGTCTACGGCCGCGCCAAGATGCTCGAGCACGTCGCACATCGCACGCACATCGCGGATTCCCGGAACGTTGGTGAGCGTGACGGGCTGGTCCGTCAATAGTGTGGCTGCGAGCATGGGCAAGACTGCGTTCTTGTTGCCCCCGATCTGTACGTCCCCGCTAAGTGACTCCCCGCCCTGTATTCGAAAATACTCGTCCAAATTGCTCACCCAAAATCCTCGCGCTCGGAGCGGGCCGCTCGAGTCATCAGATCACGCAAGCCCTGGCGAGGGTCTTTGGACTGGTAGAGACCGGCATAGATTTCGCTGATAATCGGGCAGGTTACGCCCACCTTCTGAGCGAGTTCGTGTGCGGACTCCGCAGTGGTTACGCCCTCGGCAACCACTCGGCCCATGGACTCGGTGATTTCGGCAAGAGACTTTCCACGCCCAAGCTGCTCGCCCACATGGCGGTTCCGGCTATGCCCGCTGCAACAGGTCACAATCATATCTCCAAGCCCGCTGAGGCCTGAGAAGGTCTCGACCCGGCCGCCGAGCGCATTCCCGAGCCTTCCCATCTCGGCAATGCCGCGCGTGACCAATGCAGCCTTGGTGTTGTCGCCGAATTCCATGCCATCACACACGCCGGCGGCGATGGCGAACACGTTCTTCAATGCGCCGCCAAGCTCGACCCCCACTACGTCATCGCTGGTATATACGCGAAACACGTCGGACATGAACAACTCCTGAACCTCGCTAGCCATGGCGGAATCGGTCGAAGCCGCAACGACAGCAGTCGGGATCTCGAGAGCGACTTCCTCTGCGTGACTGGGGCCTGACAGCACAGTATACGGCACACCGGGCAAAAGCTCCGCGCACATCTCGCTGACACGCATGAGTGTGCCGTTCTCGATGCCCTTGGCCACGCTGACGATGCGCGCTTGGGCAGGTAGGCCCGCGTCGCGAATGGTTTTCAGGCAGCCACGCGCAAAGCGAGTGGGCGCAGCCATTACGATAAAATCTGCTCCAGTGATCGCGGTGCTCGCATCTGCCGTAAACTCGAGGGCCTCGGGCAGGTCCACTCCAGCAAGAAATTGGCGATTCACCCGACTTTCCCGCATCTCGTCAATGTACTTCGGGAATGGCCCCCAGAGGACGACATCATGATTTCGTTTCAGCAAGGCTAGAGAAATCGCAGTCCCCCAGCCCCCGTCACTCATTACCGCTACTTTCACTTGGGATCCCTTTCACTGAATGAGTGTTCTGCACCAGCGAGCATTCGCTGAATGTTTGATCGGTGCCGGATGACAATCATGGCCGCAATCAGCACCAGCAGGGACATCGCCGTGGGCGCTGTGCGGCTGAACTGCGTGGCGTTCCCGAGCAAGGCAAAGATGGGCAAAGAGACAGCGGCGGCAATGCTGGCGACGGCGACGGTGCGCGTCAGCAGGTACAGGCCGACCCAACAGGCGACAGCACAGAGCAGCGGGATCGGGGCCACGCCGAGTAAAGCGCCAGTCGCGGTGGCAACCCCTTTGCCGCCACGCAGCTTGAGGTAGGGACTGAAGACGTGCCCGCAGACCGTGGCCAAAGCGACCAACGCAGGAGGCCAGCCAGACTGGCTCGAATCGCTGAAAACTTTCGCGGCGACCAGAACCGGGGCGAGCCCTTTGCCGAAATCCAGCAAGAAACAGCTGTAGCCAAGCTTCTTGCCAAGCACCCGCACAACATTGGTGGCCCCAATATTTCCGCTGCCATGCTCACGGATATCCAAGCCTTGTGAGCGGCCAATCAGGTACCCAAACGGGATTCCGCCCAGGAAGTAGGCCACAGCGACGGCGCCGAGCGCTTCAACAATCATTAATGCCTGCCGGGATCATTCGTGCGATTCTAAATGTCATACGCCCGTGGACGGTTGAGGATTTCGCGAACGACGATCGCCTTACGCATCGCATGGGCACCGTAGCGGCCACGGCGACGCCGTGGCTTGCGTACCATGATGTCCTGATGCATGGCCGCCTCCAACGCTGACGATGACGCCGCTGGGGCTGACACTGCATCGACAACCTCCGCGACGGCTTTACTCGGAACAGGCGGTGGACGACGCCGCACCCGCTGAGGCTGCGGCGCCTGGCGCTGCTCAGGCACAAAGAGCTCCTCACCATCTTTTTCGGCGCCAAATTTTGCAACGAGAGCGTTGACGATTACCACCAGAACAAAGGTGATGACTAGACCTGTCATACTCCGGATTTATCCTCAGGCACTGAGTCATCACCGATGGATTTCCGCATCTCAGTATCTGCTTGGAGGTTCTCGATACGATGGTAGTCAAGAATTCCCATGTGCCCATCGCGAAATGCTTGAGACATGGCAAGTGGGACCTGGGCCTCGGCCTCGACGACGCGGGCGCGCATCTCCTGAACCCGGGCCGTCATCTCTTGCTCTACCGCAACTGCGGCAGCACGCCGTTCTTCCGCTTTGGCTTGGGCGACGCGCTTGTCCGCTTCCGCCTGATCAGCCATGAGCCGGGCACCGATGTTGTCGCCGACGTCGACATCGGCGATATCGATTGATAGGATCTCAAAGGCAGTGCCACTCTCTAGGCCTTTTGCCAAAACGGCCTCGGAAATGCTATCAGGATTTTCAAGGACATGCTTGTGCGTGGGGGCAGACCCGATGGTAGTCACGATACCTTCGCCGACACGAGCGATGATGGTCTCTTCAGTGGCTCCACCCACCAGACGTTCGAGGTTGGCCCGCACGGTGACGCGCGCCTTAACCTTCAGCTGAATTCCGTCCCGGGCTACCGCATCGATGGTCTGGCGGCCCTTAGTGGGATCGGGACAATCAATCACCTTGGGATTGACGCTCGTGCGCACGGCTTGGAGGACGTCACGGCCTGCCAAATCAATGGACATTGCCCGCGGCGCGTCCAATACGATGTTTGCTTTGCCCGCAGCGATCAGGGCATTTACCACGTCCAGCACTTTGCCACCAGCCAAATGATGGGTCT
The DNA here is from genome assembly GCA_003477185.1 of Lentisphaeria bacterium. Taxonomy (GTDB): domain Bacteria; phylum Verrucomicrobiota; class Lentisphaeria; order JABSQK01; family UBA12247; genus UBA12247. The sequence continues at coordinate 716 of DMTJ01000447.1, read as the reverse complement.
CGAGATCATCGGTGGTCATATCAGACAGCCCAGCTTTTTTGATCCGAATCAAAGCGTCCACAATGGCCGCAGGCGGAACACGGCGCATCCGCATGAACACGAGAGTCCACGGAAAAAGAGACACACCAGAAGCCCAAGCACGAATCAGGATGCTCAGATAGTAGAGCACTGGAAAGATCAGCGCCAGGAGGATGATGATGCCGATGATCAGGAATATTGTTTGTGGATCAGTCACGAGCTTTCTCGATTGGATTGGTGAGGAGATGTGGTAACAATGACACGGTTTCCGGAAGCGTCCACAACAGTCACCGCTTCCCCCTTAGGAATAAAGTCTCCCTGACTCACAACATCGTAGCGCAAGCCACCGATAATAGCGACCCCGGTCGGGCGCAAATTCGTCCGCGCCACGCCGCTTTCTCCGACCAAGTCAAGCAGCGGGCTTCCTTCCCAGCCGGTTGCGGACTCCGCAAGGCGCAGCCCCTTTGCCCACGAGCAACGCGGCAAATAACGCCACCAGAGCGTGCCGCCCCCCAGAAGCAACACCGCGGTTCCCAGCAGCACGCCAATCCCGGTCCAGCCACTGGCAGCGAAGGCAAGGTAGACTCCGATGCAGACCAAAATGAACCCGAACAGGCCTACGATCCCGCCTGGGATTAGCGTTTCGAGCAGCATGAGCAGCGAGCCCACGAGGATGAATGTTAGAATGGTGGCCATAT
>DMTJ01000154.1 GCA_003477185.1 Lentisphaeria bacterium | reverse complement strand
TCGCCTCATTGTGGCTCGCTCGCGCGGCGCTGGCTGCGTATCCACTCCATAGGCTTCTGGTGGACCGGTTGCGAAGCTCGCAAGACCAGTTGATAGGCTGAGACTTGCGCGGTGCTTTGTACGCCCGCTGGCTTTGGCATTCCCCACGCTCGCATTGACTTTGACGAGAAAGTCGTTACCCTGCGCGGCTCCACTTGTCGTCAACGGCAAGCACATCTTTCGTACTTTTCCGGCATCGCCTTCCCACGCTGACACCAGCGCCAGGGCGGTGCCGTCCATTTTTCACCCAGCTTTGGCCATTTATGAGTAACCACACCGACCTCGAATTAGCCCGCCATCAGGAACGCTCTGCCGCCGATCACGATATTCCCTCGGCGGAAAACCTCACGTTCCGTCTTAAGCCCTTGAATTCATCATCGATCAAGGATGAAGTCCTGTCCGGAACAACTGTAGCACTGATGCTCATCCCCGAGGCAATCGCCTTTGCCTTCGTCGCTGGAGTAGACCCGGTCATTGGGCTATTCAGCGCCTTTTTCATGGCTCTGCTGACCGCGGTATTCGGTGGTCGACCAGGCATGATCTCCGGTGCGACCGGTGCCATGGCCGTGGTGGTAATTCCACTCGTGGCAGAGCATGGCGTGGGCTATCTTTTTCCGACGGTAATCCTGTGCGGAATCATTCAGGTGTTAGTGGGCTGCGGGAAGCTTGGCAAGCTGATCCGCATCGTCCCGCATTCGGTGATGTTGGGGTTTGTCAACGGCCTGGCAATCGTCATCGGCATGGCCCAACTCGAGAGCTTTAAGACACTGACCCCAGACGGCGCGCTCGTTTGGCTGGGGGGCGCCAAACTCGTCTGGATGCTGGCATTGGTGGTGCTGACGATGGCCATCTGCTTCTTTATCCCAAAGCTGACGAAGGCGGTGCCAGGCTCACTGGCCGCGATTGTCGTCGTCGCCTTGATTGCATTCTTTGTAAATGGCAACGGCTCGGATCCCAAGCTAGCGACTGTTAAGGATTTCCTGAAGCAGGGAAAACAAAACAAAGCTCTCACGGACTCGGCTCGTTCCAAGGCTGAGACGCAGCTTGAAATTGCGGGCGCGGCTATGGATACGCCGCTGCCTTTGGCGCTCGTCAGTGATGGCCACGGCCCAACAAAGGCACCGCTGTCAGATCTAGAAGTCGCCACTGCCATGGGCAGCGTCGCCCCGGAAGATGTGAGCATGGAGGGCGAGTTTCCGCGCCCAATCTTTATGGATGCAAGTATCAAGAACATCTTGCCTCCGTTGAATTGGCGCACATTTGGCATCATTTTGCCGTTCGCCTTTATCCTTGCGGGCGTCGGCCTGATCGAATCGCTGATGACGTTGACACTGGTAGACGAAATCACGGAAACGCGTGGCCAGGGCAATCGTGAGTGCGTGGGCCAGGGAGCGGCGAATATTCTGTGCGGGCTCTTCGGTGGCATGGGTGGCTGCGCCATGATCGGGCAGTCATTGATCAATGTAAAAGCGGGTGGCCGCGGCCGGACGTCGGGGATCGTCGCAGCAATCGGCCTGCTGCTCTTTGTGATGCTGCTGGCACCATTGGTCGAGAAGATTCCGATGGCAGCGCTGGTGGGTGTGATGATGATGGTGGTGATTGGCACTTTTGAGTGGGCCACGCTGAAAACATGGCGTCGGCTACCGGTCAGCGACATTATCGTGATGCTGATCGTGACGCTGATTACAGTATTTCTTCATAACTTGGCGCTGGCAGTCTTGGTAGGCGTGATTGTGGCTGCTCTAGTTTTTGCCTGGGAGCATGCCACGCATCTGACGGCGGATCGCAAACCGGAAGACGAGGGACGCCGCACGAGCTACCAGATGCACGGACCGCTCTTTTTCGCCTCGGTGACTACCTTTAAGCAGCTATTCACTCCGGAATCCGATGCGGACGAGGTGGTGATCGACTTCTACTACACGCGAGTCTATGACCAGTCGGCACTGGAGGCGATCAATGCGGTCGCCTCGCGGTATCGCGATGCAGGTAAGTCGTTGCACTTGCGCCATCTCTCGGCGGAGTGCCAACAGGTGTTGGACAAGGCCGGGAATTTGGTCGATGTCGATGTGACAACGGATCCGCATTATCACATCGCCACGGACGCTTTGTAGCGCCTGGCGCTGATAGTATCGCGCAGTTTGCGGATTTCATCGCCCCTCTGCCATACCGGTCTGAGCGCAGCCTGCGCGGCAAGAGATCACCGCGTACTTCCTTAATCCTTCCTCCTTAATCTCCTTCCTCCAGCGAGCCGGGGCGGGGTGGCCGATCCCCCTCCCCAAGAAAAGTTGAGAAGGCGTGAAACCTCGCGGGTTCTGGCCGCATCATTCGATGTAGGAACCCGAAGGGCGGCCGTAGGTGAAATACACAGCGTTAATAAACGCTACTGGTAAGAATAACGAGCCTACCCCTTCGGGTTCTGATTTTCCAGGGCGGTTAGGTTCAGGGCTCTTGATTCGGCGGAAACCCGTGGCACCAATCGTCCTCGTCCTCGAACGGGACAACTTTCACTGTGCACACGACTCCTTCGCGGAGACCAGGTGGACGATAGGGGTGGATGATTCCAGGTTACCGCTCCGTCAACCTCTCTCGTCGAACTCTCTGCTCAACCCAATCCGATACGAGCTGTGTAGGAGGTTGAGGACGATCGGTACCGTTTCCATTTTTCGGGCCGTGCGGATGAGCCTCGCTCAGGCGGCGTGCCAGAATCAACAAGATGCCTGAGGTTAGGACGCGTAGAACTTGCGCCCGACGATGGTGGCTCCGATTGCCAACAAAGCCACTCCCAGTCCGAGGTAGAACGACCCAAGCCCGGCGATCATAGCGGCCTGCATCAGGATATAGCAGCGAATCAAGCGCCCGATGAGGGGCGGGACCTGACAACACTCGGTGGCACGAGCGAGCCGATTGCAGGTGCCCCAGAAATAATAGAGCCAGAGACTACCCAGCGGCATAAATAGCGGGCTGCCATACAGGAAAAGTCCCGCGCATGTCACGATCGGAAGAATACGAAGGCACCAAATCAAGCCACGGCTTGGCAGCGATTGCATCTCGTTGCGGGCAATGCCGGACAGAATAAAGATGTAGGCGAAAACTGCCGTGATCGCCAGAAGAAAATTTCCCGCCTCGAGAATATCGTATGCGGGGACCGCTTCCCAGCAAACTACGAAGCCCAATACCACGCTCCCGACCCGGGTCAACGCCATCAAAATCTCTCCGAGGTGAGGAACGTGTTTCAGAAGGTTGTAAGCAGTGATCAGTGCAAGCAGCGCTAGCACGAACTCAGCCCACTCCCAGCTCACCGCCAGGGCTGCCGCAGCCAGGGAAATGGCGAGCAGAATCGCAGCCCAAATCGGGACTCTGCCGCTGGGAATGGGACGCTCCGGACGCTCTGCGCTATCGACTTTGTAGTCCACCACGTCATTCAAGACCAGGCCATAGGCGTAGCCCAGCAAGACAGTGATCACCGGCGGCAACAGCACAGACAGCGAGCCGACATATCCCGTCGCTAAAGCCCCGATAATCGGGTCGCCCGGGACGGAGAACAGGTTTGGCGGGCGCAGCAGTTCGAGCCACCCTCGCAGCCGGGCTTTCAGCGTGTGCTCGCTCACCCCTGTTCGGCCAATGACTCGAGCTTGCGCAATGCCCGCTTGAACGTGCTTTCGTTGTTTCCCGTGAGACGCAGGGCTTTTACTCGTCGTACGCCACGCTCCGGCTCAAAGCGTTGCCGACAATAATCCACGAAGAAACGAAAGGTCTCTGGATCGCGCACCAACAGTTCTGGCCCTTCGTTGCGGAGTAACCCGCATTCCACCAGGATATTAAACACCGCGTCGATCACCGACGGATCAATGTTCAGCTGCATCGCGACTTCCTGCACCACGTCAGGTCGCGCAAACGAACTCTTGATTTGGCCCTTTCCAGGCAACTCGGCAGTGAGGTAAATGGTGTAGATCTGATGAATAATAGGGAAGAACCTGCGGTTGAGCAACACCGGATTGCACTGGGTATCGAGGCGGCGCACGCGATCGGCGAGCGAAAGTACGATCTGTCCAAGCCACGGGGGCAGCTTGGCCAGTTCGTCAGTGATGGATTCCTGAGAGATCGCCAGCGCATCGGTTGCGGACTTCGCAATCACATTTGCAGAGCGTGTGTCTTTGGAGATGGCCGCCATTTCCCCGACGATGTCACCGGGCCCAAGTGACGCTATACAGACATTACGGCCGTCCAACGTTCGGTAGACCTCGACTTTCCCTTCAATGATCACGAAGGTGTCGCGCTCGTGGCCGCCAGTTCGGATCAGATGCTCGCCGGGATTAAAGAACCTGCGCACGCAGACGCGGCGGCCCTGCGTGAAGGCATCGATCTCGCGGATCAGCTCCTCAACCCCCTGATAGCGGTTCTCCTTCAGCGGAGACATGGCCTTGAGGATGATCTGCTCAAGCGCAGCCGGAACCTTTCCATCTGGATGCGCCTCACGAGGCAGCGGGTGATCACAAAGCTCGGCTTTCACGACCATGTCCATGAGCGACTCGCCGAGATACGGCGGTTTCAACGCGCAGATGTGGTAGAGCATCGCCCCTAACAGAAAGATGTCTGTACGCTCATCGATCGCCTCGACATCGCCGCAGGCTTGCTCGGGTGCCATGTAGGCCGGGCTGCCCTTGATGATGCCATCCTGCGTCAGTTCGGCACTGAACGGATCTACGGTGCGCACGCTCCCTGTCTCTTCGCCATCATCTTCACTGCCGATGTACTTCGCCAGTCCCCAGTCCATGAGTTGGACTTCGCCAAACTTGCCCACCATGACGTTGTCAGGCTTGATGTCGCGATGAATTACGCCCTTGGAATGCGCGTAGGCAACGGCCTGGCAAACAGAACGGAACACGTCAAGAAGTGCCTCTCGCCCATAGGACTCCCGCGCCTCTGGGCCTCCATGTTCGAGCAGGTCTAGCACCTTATTAAATGGCTGACCTTCCACCAACTTCATCGCATAAAACGGTGTGCGAGTCTCTGGATGAATCCCAATGTCGTGAATCGGGACAATGTTCGGGTGCTCAAGTTGTGCAGTCACTCGCGCCTCTTCCACGAACTGGCGCAGCCGGGTTTCATCCATCGCTATTTTCGGGGGCATGACTTTCATCGCGGAGGTCCGCCGCAGGTCTTGGTCCAGGACTACGTTGATTACCCCCATGCCACCGCGCGCCAACTCGCGCTGCACCAGGTAGCGATTCGCGGGATGCCGACGAGCAAGCATGCTCTCACAGACCCTCTCAAGCCGACGACGTTCTGGAGAACCCAGTAATTCATCATCCAGAATGGTCTCTTCCTGGTCTTCATTCGCCATTTGAGCGCTCCAACTGTCGTTTCCGTCGAATCAGTACGATACGTGAATGTTGTGCAGGGGCAACAGAGAAGGATGCAGATGATTTATACGGACTGCAGCAAGCTATTTTGCGCGCCCCTGCATACAGTTCAGCGAAATGCACGAGGGAGCGCACGCATGCACGACGACGACCTGATCTATATCGCTGAAACTGACAGTGATCTGCCGCGCCATTGGCTAAGCGGATCGCTCAAATACGGCCGGTTCCGCCCGCTTGGTGAGGGTGGCATGTCCATCATTCAGCGTTGCTATGACAAAAACCTCAAGCGGGACGTGGCTTATAAAACGCTGCGCCCGGAATACCGCGATTCGGAACAGGCGAACCGCCGATTCCTGCGCGAAGCACGCGTCACCGCCAAGATTTCGCATCCTGGCACTGTGCCGCTCTATGAAATCGGCCGCGATCGCTCGGGGAATCTCTACTTCACGATGAAGCTGCTGGTCGGTCGCGATCTGGACCAGATTTTCGCCAAGCTCGTCGAAGAATGCCCGGAAACGACACAGGATTTCCCGATACCACGCCTCATTGACATTTTGATCCAGGTCGGCCAGACAGTTTCTTATGCCCACGCCCACGGTGTGATCCATCGCGACCTCAAGCCTGCAAACATTCTGATCGGAGAATTTGGCGAAGTTACGGTCCTCGATTGGGGCCTGGCTAAGGTCCATGGCGATGAAGGCAACGACGTGCGCTCCTCCGCCAAAATGACTGATGCAGGCCTGACCCAGCCCGGCAAGCGCTACGGCACTCCCTTGTACATGTCACCGGAGCAGGCCCGCGGGGACAGCGGTATCGATGAAGGCACCGACATCTATAACATTGGCAGCATGTTCTACGAGGCACTTACGCTGCAACCGCTGGTAAAGCGCGGTGAGATCGAGGACGTAGTGGCCCAAGTCCTGCTCAAGCGCCCAGAGAAGCCCAGCCGAGCCGCGCCGCAGCGCGATATTCCCACGGATCTCGACCGAATCTGCCTCAAAGCTCTCGCCTTCGAGCGCAAAAAACGGTTCAAAACCTTACCCGACCTCGTCGACAGCTTACAGGCCTATCGACTCCACGGGAGCCTCCCGGCTGAGTAACGATAGCAATAGCAATCGAGCTCATCAACCCCTTTCGACTATTTGCCTATATGGAACTCGTTGACAGATCGGCAAGGACGCCTTATCACTGGTAAATGAACCTGTCGATTGCAGATCGCGCGACGTTTTGAAAGGGCCGAGAGTTGCGCGCTTAGATACGATGCGCACAGGTGTCAATAATACCGTAGAGAAGGGATGCCATGTCCCTGTCTTACACGGCTTGTTTGCCAGTCCTGATTCTGGCCGTACTTCTTGCTGCGAGTCCCGTAGGCAGTGCCACCTTCCACTAGGATCACACCGATACAACAGGAAATGCGGATGGCGGCAATAGCACCTGGGACACCACAACTGCAAACTGGGATTCCGCTCACGCGGGCGGGGCCACCGCTTCCTGGAATAACGCCACACCCGGATACATTCACCTTCGATAGCGATGGCGGCGGCACCATAGATTTCGACGCCCTCCTTTGGCGCACGAGTACGTTCGTGACGACGGGTGGTTCGAAGCACACCGTCAGCGGCGACCGCTTCAACATGCAGCATACATTTTTCAGCATTTACACGGTTGCGAATGGCCCAGATACGGTTGACCTTCAAGTGTCCGTGAGACACGATCGCTGGGGCATGGTGAAGAATGGCAACGGCGTCCTAACTCTTACAGACACGACCAATAACATGTCCCAAGCCGGCAACGCGATCACGATCAACGCGGGCACACTCGCCGTCGCCGACTCGGGCAGGCTCAACAGTGGCAGCTACGCGCGGGACATCGCCATCAACAACGCTGGGGCTCACATACAGCAGCACAGCGACGCAATCACTGAGCTACAACATCACTGGCACCGGCTCAGTCACGAAGATTACGGCCAGCACCCTGCGCCTCTCTGGCGCCGCCAAAACCTATAGCGGGAGCGTCACTTTCAGTTCCAGCGGCATCTTCTCCCCCGGCGATTAATCGCCGGCGCGTCGGTCGCATTAGCCCAAAGCGGAGCGTACGAGAGCGCCGTCAGGCCAATCCCCAGGAGCTGGATTGCATGCTCAACGGTCATCATTGGCGATTCAAAATTCCCTGTTGGCTGTTGGTTATTGTTGAAGGCTTCCTGCTCCCATTGTCAATTCAACGGTCCTGATCTACCTTTCCCAGCTCTCAGACCTTCGGAATCGATCATGATCATCGTCCTCAAGCCAGCTAGATCAACAGCCGACATCGGCGAGTTCGGCTACGCGCCACGTACAATTTTGCGACGTGGAACGTTCCGTTATGCAGCTGTCTCACAACCCTGGCCAGCTGCCACAGGTCGAGGGCGTCATCATAGGACAGGAGCGCAGCCCTACATCGATCTCACAGCAAAGCTTCGCACATGATCAAGATACGTTGCTACCACTGCGAACAGAAGCTCGATGTTACCGACATGGCGGCCTTCTCAAAAGTGAATTGCCCTTTGTGCGCCACCACCTTGACCGTCCCGCGCGAATTCGGTGCCGTAAGCCTTATCGCCAGAGTCGGTGAAGGCATGCTCACTGAAGTCTACCAGGCCATCGACCCAGCACTGGATCGCGAGGTCGCGGTAAAAGTATTTCTAGCACCACTCGTGGAGGAAGACGCCACGTTGGCAGCCGCCTTTCGCGACCGGGCAAAACAAGCGGCAGCAGCCCCCACTCATCCCGGCATCGCCACCACCTTCAGCTGCGGCGAGCACGACGAACGTCCCTTTCTAACCATGCCATTCTATAAGAACGGCACCGTCCACAGCAAGATCCCCCCCGTTCCTGCGCTCTTCTCCAGCCCTCAGCTCTATGCCTGGCTGTGCAGTGCAGCCCAAGCCCTTCAACATCTGCATACCAACCATCTGGCGCATGGAGACCTACGCCCGAGGAACTTCCTCTTGGATGATGATGACGAACTCAAGCTGGCAGATGCTGGCTTGTTGCAGGCCGTCTGGGATGTCGAAGGCTACAACATCCTCACGCTTGAAAAAGATCGCTTTCAGGGAGCCTCTCCGGAGCTTCTCGCTCACCAAGGCGCTTCCCCCGCGGGGGACATCTTCTCCCTGGGGCATCACTTCTACGTGCTCTTCACCGGTGCCTCTCCCTACGGTGGGGTCGACATCCAGTCGCGGCTGGCCGCCATCCGCGACACCAAGCGGCCCGAGCCGTTTCGCCTACGAAAAGATATGGATCGCAAACTCAGCGAGCTAATCAGCGCCATGCTCTCCCCTTCCCCGGATGATCGCCCCGCGATTGCGGAGATCGCAAAGGCAGCCGAAGAAGCCCGCAATAGTAATCCCACGGCCAACTCCACCGAAGCCTACATTCGTGATCAGGCTCAGGCACCTGCGACCAAGAACTCCAAGGCCCGTCCGACGCAAAAGATCGCGACGGCAAAGCGCTCCGTCACACCTGCGCCAGATACAATTCCCGAGCCAGATTCAGGGCAGAAATCCACTGTGCCCTTTCTCATTGCTGGCGCCGCTCTGCTCATCACAATTCTGGTTCTCTGGCTGGCGGGCATCATTTGAAATCCGACGATCTCACACTGCTCGATGAAGCCGTCCGTCTGGCGCGGGAGTTCCTGAGCACAGACACCCCCGTCTGCCGCCGGCTCGAGCCTGCGGCGCTGCGGGACGCCTTGCAACTCGAACTCCCAGCCCAGCCACAGCCCACCAGCGCAGTCATAGACGCCATGGCGCGCTATCTGCAGCACTCCGTGCGCACGCACTCCCCGTTGTTCATCAACCAGCTATTCGGCGGCAGCGACCCGGCTGGAATCGCCGGCGAGATCTTGGCTGCTGCCACCAATGCCTCCATGTACACCTACGAAGTAGCACCCGCTGGCACGCTCATCGAGCAAGTTCTCATCGAGCGTATGCTCGCCTCGGCTGGGCTCACTGGCGGTGGCGGG